>JAYTIG010000435.1:0-3800 GCA_043731995.1 Hyphomicrobiales bacterium | reverse complement strand
CACGCCCAGCAGGTTTACGCTCACGCGCTTTCGGCGCTCGAAATATACCAAATTTTTCCTCTGGATTATTTCGGTTATGGGCTTGGGATGGGGTTCGTGAAACCGCCAAAAGGCAATGCCGGATTTACCCCGCCTTAACCCTGAGCAGGCAGACTCCCATTAACCAATTGTTAGACCGCAAGGCACTGGTCTTGCGCCGGAGTAAGCCATGGCCATCCACGATACATTCGACACCGACGAATCCACAATTCCGGCTGCCCTTCGCCGGTTTCTGAGACGCCGACTTTATGAGCTGGTTGCCTTGCTGTTGACGGGAGCCATCATCATTCTTGCCGTGTCGCTCGCCTCATGGACGCCCTCCGATCCATCCTTCAATCACGCAACGGGTGCTAAGCCGGAAAACTGGCTTGGCAGTTTCGGCGCCATCGTCTCGGATCAATTGATCCAATTCATGGGTCTTGGCGTTCTGTCTTTTCTCTTCATTCCTCTGGCCTGGGCCTCCCGCTTGTTTCAACACGAGCGTGTTGAGGAGTTGCGCCGCGCTTTGGTATTTTGGCTGGGGGGCACGCTGGCCGTCACTTGCTTGGCAGCAACTTTGCCTGTGCCATCGTCCTGGCCGCTGACGGCGGGCCTTGGCGGCAATATCGGCGAGATCATCACGGGTGCATTGCTCTCATTGCTTTCTATTGGCATCAAAGGCGTGGTCGCTGACGCAATCGCATTCACCTTGGCCTTGGCGGCCTGTTGGTGGACAATTCCCCGCGCCTTGAATTTTGACCTCAATTTGCTCATCTCCACCTTTGCCCGGTTCAATGCCAGTTTAACGGCAGAAGATGAGCCTCGCGCCAGATCAAAGACGAAAACAAAAAGGGCTCCGCTTCTGGAACGTCTCAAGGCGCTGTTGCGCTCCAAGTCCGGAAAACCTGGCACGGCAAAGCGCAAGATGCCAAAGTTGAATGAAGAACGTGGCGACGTTCTCGGCCGTTTCACGCCGCTCAGCTTGAAGCGCCCGCAGGCAACGGCAGAAATTGAGGACGAGGATTTCGAAGGTGGGGAAGGTGATGCCTTCGCTTCCGGCGGCTTTGATGACTCCGTACTCTTCGATGCAGAGGATGGCGACGATGCTGAGGCCGTGCGCAAGTCTGTCGCCAAGGCACAAACCAAACCCAAGCTCCGGCCCAAGCACAAGTTTGAACTGCCGTCGCTTGATCTGCTCGCTGAACCCAAGAAAGTGGGCAAGCTGCCCGAATTGTCGAAAGACTTTCTCGAAGAAAATGCCCGCAGGCTTGAAAGCGTGCTGGAAGATTTTGGCGTACGCGGACAGATTATCAATGTGCGCCCTGGGCCTGTGGTGACACTCTATGAACTTGAACCTGCGCCCGGCATCAAGTCATCACGCGTAATCTCGCTGGCCGATGATATCGCTCGCTCAATGAGTGCGGTCTCTGCGCGTGTTGCCGTTGTCTCGGGCCGCAATGCCATCGGCATCGAATTGCCAAATTCGAAGCGTGAAACGGTTTATCTGCGCGAGCTGCTCCAAAGCGAAAACTTTACCAAGAGCAACAGCGACCTCACTCTGGCTTTGGGCAAGAACATCGGTGGCGAACCCATCTTCGCCAATCTGGCTCGCATGCCGCATCTCTTGATCGCAGGCACCACGGGTTCGGGCAAATCGGTGGGCATCAACACCATGATCCTGTCGCTGCTCTACAGGCTGCCCCCTGAGAAGTGCAAATTGATCATGATCGACCCGAAGATGTTGGAACTCTCAGTTTATGAAGGTATACCGCATCTTCTCGCACCCGTTGTCACCGATCCGCGCAAGGCCGTCGTGGCCCTGAAATGGGCCGTGCGTGAAATGGAAGACCGCTACAAGAAGATGTCCAAAACCGGCGTGCGCAATGTCGATGGCTATAACGCCAAGATCGCGCAAATGTTGGAAAAGGGCCAAAAGCTGTCGCGCACCGTGCAAACCGGCTTTGATGCTGAAACCGGGCAGCCCGTGTTTGAGCAAGAGGAAATGGATCTCGCCCCTATGCCCTATATCGTCGTGATCATCGACGAAATGGCAGACCTTATGATGGTCGCCGGCAAGGATATTGAAGGTGCTGTCCAACGCCTCGCGCAGATGGCCCGTGCCGCCGGCATTCATGTTGTAATGGCCACGCAACGTCCATCGGTGGATGTGATCACCGGCACGATCAAAGCCAACTTCCCCACCCGCATTTCCTTCCAGGTGACATCCAAGATCGACAGCCGCACCATTTTGGGTGAGCAGGGCGCCGAGCAACTCTTGGGCCAGGGTGACATGCTTTACATGGCTGGCGGCGGCCGGATTTCGCGCTTGCATGCACCCTTTGTGTCCGATGGCGAAGTTGAAGACATCGTCAATCACCTGAAAGCCCAAGGTGCGCCGGAATATGTCGAGGCCGTCACCGAAGAGGACGAAGATGGCATGGCAGGCGAAAGTGGAATGATGCCTGGCGGCGAAGGTGGCTCAGGCGATGAACTCTATGACCAGGCCGTGCAGGTCGTTCTGCGCGACAAGAAGGTTTCAACCTCTTACGTTCAACGCCGCCTTGGCGTGGGCTATAACAAGGCCGCTACCTTGATTGAACGCATGGAAAACGAAGGCCTGATCTCGTCTCCCAATGGCCAGGGCAAACGTGAAATCCTTGTACCGGGGGATAGCGCGAGGCCTTAATCTGCCTCAATTTGGCCTGCTTGTTTTCAAACAGGCATGTTAATCAGGGGCCAATGGAAATTGAGATTCGGATGGATGTGATGTTGAAATTGATGCGCAATCTGGCCCTTGGCCTCACACTGGCGATCAGCACCCTGGCCCCCGTTGCGACCTTTGCCGCTGGCCAGGCCCCGCTGGCGCTTTCGGCCGAACAACAACAGGCTGTGAGGCGCATCAGTGATTATCTGAACAGTTATCAATCCTTGAAGGCCACCTTCAATCAGGTGAGCCCCAGGGGGGTTCTCACCAGTGGCACGCTTTACATCGCCAAGCCCGGCAAACTGCGCTTTGATTATGCCAATAATCCATTGCTCGTCGTGGCTGATGGACGTTGGCTGACAATCAAGGACCGTGTGCGCGAAAAGGGCGACCAGTTTCCGCTTTCATCCACGCCGCTGCGTCTTGTCGTTTCTCCACAGATTGACCTTTTGGCCGAAACCAATGTCATTGCTTTTGACAGCCATGATGGCATCACCAGCGTGACCTTGCAGGATCGCAAAAGCAACATCGGTGGCTACATTACCTTGATGTTTGATGAGCAGTTGAAGCAACTAAAGCAATGGGTGGCTGTGGATGGCAAGGATCGCCGCACAACCGTTCAGCTTTCCCATATTGAATTTGGGGGCAAGTTTGATCCAAAGCTTTTCGTGGGCGAAATCAAGCGCGAGGGTCAGCCTTAAGTCTTGCGAAAGGCATAAGCGCCGTGGCACTGTGTGGCCATGACATTCAGACTTGCCACTTGGAACATCAATTCCGTCCGCCTGCGTATTGGCCTTGTGGAGCGGGTGCTGAAAGAGCATGCGCCTGATGTTCTCTGCCTTCAGGAAACCAAATGCCCGCAAGGCCAGTTTCCATCAAAATCCCTGCATGAACTGGGCTACAAGCATATCGCGGAATTTGGCCAAAAGGGCTATCACGGCGTGGCCATCGTTTCGCGCCTGCCCTTCGTAGAGCAGCACAGCCGGAATTTTTGCCAGAAGGGCGATCGCCGCCATGTGAGCGTGAGGTTTGAAGGCAAAACGCCCTTCACCCTGCACAATCTTTATGTTCCCGCCGG
>JAYTIG010000434.1:0-3806 GCA_043731995.1 Hyphomicrobiales bacterium | reverse complement strand
GGCTCTTAGTTCGTTTTCATCACGCGTTGAATTGAATTCTGGTTCTGCGGAATTTGCAGAGATGAGATTCCGTTATCAGGAAAGCAAGGTAAAGTCATAGGTTAATAAACCTATTGCTAAGAATGAGAAATTGTGGTTTTGAACTCGGCGTTAGTTAATATCCGATTAATGTTGCGTTGCGGCACGATCTTACTATGGCCACATTTAGTCGATTTACGGGCCTCCTTCCCCGGACATAGGCGGTCTTGTGGTTAGGTGGTTTTGGCATTTGCCAAAGGCATCCGTGAGATTTGACCGAAACAGAGAAAGGAATTTAAACATGCGTACCAAAGTAGCGATTTCGCTGGCCACTGCGGCCATTTCCCTCGGTGTTATGGCCAGCAGCGCTGAAGCTGCTACCCATCATCACCGTCATCATCATAAAACCCGCCATCACGGACATCATGGCAGTGCCCATTTCCCGAAAGTGAGCGAGGCCACGCGCACAAATGTTGTTGCCATGATCAAGGCCGAGGCACCGCACTATGGCGTGCCAACCTGGTTTGCCATGAAGATTGCCAAAGTTGAATCCGGCTACAATCCGATGGTCACCGGCGGTGCTGGCGAAATCGGCGTATTCCAGCTGAAATGCCAGACGGCGCGCGGCATCGGCTATCATGGCTCTTGCTCGGGCCTCTATAACGCCTCCACCAATGTGCAGTATGGCCTGCGCTACCTGTCGATGGCGGTGAAGAGCAGCCATGGCAACTTGCGCCTTGCGGCCTCCAAGCATAACGGCGGCCTCGGCCGCACGCGCCTCGTGCCTTCCTACGTGGCGATGGTGTTTTAATTTCGAATTCAACCTCACCCTGAGGTGCCGCGTAGCGGCCTTGAGGGGTGCGCAATCGGCTTGAGCTTGCGGCGCATACTTCGAGGCTTTGTTTCCGCAAAGCACCTCAGCATGAGGCAGCAAATTGATTGAAGGCCGCGCGCTCATGCTGCGCGGCCTTTTTCTTTGTCGAAGGCGTTCATTCCGCCCAAACCGAAGCAGCGGCTGCGATTGAGCCGAAGGCTTATGGACGGCACCTTGGTATTTTGTGCCAGGCAGAAACTCATCTCTTGTTGATCTTCTTCAAAGCCCAACTTGCGCAAGATGTGGCCGGAATTCGGATTGTCCAGATGATAAGCCGAGTGGAGCGTTTCGATGCCTTCCTGCGTGAAAGCATGAGCGATCACAGCTTTCGCGGCCTCAGACATCAGCCCCATGTGCCAGCAACATTCGCGAAGCCAATAGCCGAATTCGAATTGGCCGTCGTTGGCATGTTCATAAGCGATCACACCGATTAGTTCATCTGGCGCGCAGCAAAAAGCGGTGGCGCAGACAACCGAGCGCAGGTCAAAACCGCGCTGCAAAGCGATGAAAGCTTGGGCATTTTCTAGCCCGTAAGGAAATTTCACGCGCGCAAGATTTTTGCTGACGTTGAAGTTGTTCAACGCCTGCGCCATGGCAGGCGCGTCTTCCTCACGCAGGGGCCTAAGCAATAATCGTCTGGTTTCGAGTTCCATGATGCAATTCCAAAAGAAAACGGAGAGGTGGCTACCCATCTCTCCGTGTCAATCAGAACTGCCGGACCCGATGGGCGGCAGCTATGTCACTGCCATGTTTATTCAGCGGCCTTTACCGGGACAACCGATACGAGTTGGCGGCCATTCTTGGTGCCACGGAACTCAACCTTGCCCGCAACCTTGGCAAACAAGGTGTGATCCTTGCCCATGCCAACGCCTGCGCCTGCGTGCACTTTCGTGCCGCGCTGGCGGATGATGATGTTGCCTGCGATGACAGCTTCGCCACCGAAGGTTTTCACACCCAGACGGCGGCCGGCGGAGTCGCGGCCGTTGCGGGATGAACCACCTGCTTTTTTATGTGCCATGTGAAACTCCTATTCCTTAAGCGCGCGCTTTGTCGGTTTTTGCACGAGGCGGATTGCCGGCCATCAATTCCTTGGCCTGTTCAATCCATTCCTCACGGGCCACGCGGCCCTTTTGCTTGATGGTGGCTTCGATCTGTTCAACGTCAGCCGGTGTCCAGGCGGCGATCTGGGCGAAGCTGGTGATGCCAGCTTCAGTCAGCGCCTTGTGGATCTTGGGGCCAATGCCGCCGATCAGCGAAACATCATCAGCGCCAGCGGCAATTGCAGCCTTGACGGGAGACAGCCTCACTTCAGCCTTCTTGCCAGTTGGCTTGGCACCACCGGTGAGGATTTCGGTGATGATCACCGAGGTCAAATCCTGACGGTGGCCGTTGCGACGGCGATAATGCTTGCGGCGGCGCTTCTTGAAAATGATCAAATGCGGCCCGCGGGCCTGCTTTTCGATTTCGCCCACAACGGTGGCACCTGCCACCAGCGGAGCGCCAACGGCCACGTCAGCGCCATTGCCGACCATGAGCACATCAGTAAATGAGATATGATCGCCAGCTGCGCCTTCGAGCTTTTCAATCAGAATTTTGTCGTTGGCGGCAACGCGATATTGCTTGCCGCCCGTCTTGATGACTGCGTACATCTTCTTCATCCTAATTCCCGCGCCCTTTGGAGCCTCTTCCAAACCCTTGAAGGAAAAGGACTTTATCAGTAAAGCAGAAGCTTTGAGGGTTGCCCTCGGGCAGCGCTATGAGCCCCGCAAGGCAAAAACCCGGCGGGGCAGGCGCTCCTCTAAGGGTGAAGGCGGATAAAAGTCAAGGGTGGGTTAGTTTTTGGGAAGGGGTTGGACTTCCACTTTGGGCAAATTTCAATGGCAACGCGGGCGAAACCCTCTCCGGATCACTGCGGCGCTCTGGGACATTCCGACACCTAGGCCTCAGCCACGATCACATGTGCCTGAATTTTGGCAGCAACCGCGCTGGTGCCGTGTTTGTCTGCAAGTGCTGATGCGGCGCAATCGGTTGCAGCTTCAAGCTTTCCCGCGTCTCTGGCCTCGATTTCCTTGCGAAGCGGAGTTCCCTGACAATAAGCCACGGCAGGAAGGCGCGGCGAGGATGCACGGCTTTGTTCGGCTCTGGTCTCGATCACCACAAGCGAGAAGCCCGCATCTTCCAACTCCCTGCGGATCAGTGCCGTGTCGTGGTAGCCGTGCGGCGTGCGTGCCAGAAAGCGTGGCGGATCGCCCGGAAAAAACTTTGCAAGCGCATTGGTCACATCATCGGCAAATACATTCTCCTCGATCCGGTCCCATACGTTGAATAAAAAATGTCCTCCAGGCTTCAGGATTCGCTTTGCTTCGCGGTAGGCCGTTGAGCGGTCGGGAAAGAACATCGCGCCGAATTGACAGCAAACGAGATCGAAAACCGCATTTTCAAACGGCAGCGCCAGAGCATCCGCTTGGAGCCATTTGATGCGGCTGTCGAGAGCCTGTTGCGAAGCGGCGTAGTCGAGCATCGGCTGGTTGAGGTCGGTCACCACATAGCTGGCACCTGAGGACAGTTTTGGCGCCAATGCGCGGGAGACAACCCCAGTGCCCGCAGCGACTTCCAAAATGGCACTTGGCGAGAAGAACGCCGCTCGTTTTGCAAGATCATCGGCAAAGGGCTGGAAAATCAATGGCACCATATAGCGGTCGTAGTTTTCCGGAATCGAGCCAGCGAACACTTTGTCTATTTCCAACATCGCGATCACCCTCCGGCAGTTTGATGGTTCACAACATTAGCTCACAAGTGGCCATTTTAGGGCAAATTCAGACATCGTGCACTGACTTCGGTTTGTCGGCTCCGAAACATGGGCGGATGTCTGGCTTTCCTGTTTAGCCAAGCTCCAGCCGCATCACATGGCGGC
>JAYTIG010000433.1:0-3807 GCA_043731995.1 Hyphomicrobiales bacterium | reverse complement strand
GCCGGATCTTTTTCCTCCCAAAACTTGAGGATATGAAAATGCTTCTCCAATTCCTCCATATCGGCGGGCGGATAGGCACCAAGCATCAATAGAACGGGTTTGGCCACGGGAAACCTCGACAAATTTCAGGCGATTGACCCTGCACCTGATAGCGGCGGGTCGTAGTTGGGGTCAACCACCCAGTTCTCTAGCGCCGCGCAATTTGCGCGAACAGGGCTTCAGCTTTCACTGGCTTCCAGAGCAGGGCAATGGATTGCGCATTAAGCCTGTCGCGCAATTCCTGTGAGTGATCAGCCGTGACAATGATAGCCGGAATCACGCTTCCCAGCCGCTGGCGCAGCGCGTTGATGGCGTCCAGCCCGGTTCCGCGGTCAAGATGATAGTCCGCAATGATGAGCTCTGGCGGCGATGTCAGGCTTTCCGTGGCCTCCAGCGCTTCCTCAACACTCACCGTAGGAACAGGCTTCAAGCCCCGGCTTTCCAGCAATTCCACCATGCCCTCAAGAATGGCCAGATCGTTTTCAATCACCAAGATGCTGAGGCCGGCCCGCGTGCTGGCAGTGACTGTGGGCTCATCGTGTGTCAGCTGCCGCAATTGGGGCGCAACGATGGGAACTTCAATCGAGAAGCAAGAGCCCGACCCGAAGTTCGAATGCATGTTCACCTTGTGGCCCAGAAGATTGGCTACGCGGTCAACAATCGCGAGACCAAGACCCATGGCGTGGGGTTCTGCCGGGTCTTCATTGTCAAGGCGCGTAAATTCCCGGAAGATAAGGTTGGTCTTGCCCGGGGGCACACCGCGCCCAGTATCCCACACCTCAATGGAAACTGTGTCGCCGTGGCGGCGCACGCCCAGAAGAATTTTGCCCTTGTCAGTATAGCGCACTGCGTTGGACAAGAAATTTTGTACAATTCGGCGCAGCAGCGCTTTGTCGCTCTCAACCCAAAGTGCAGTCGGCATGGCAATCAGTTCCAGCCCCTTGCGCGCCGCCATGGGACGGAATTCGGCAGACAAAATGGCCAGCAATTCATCCAGCGGGAAGCGGGAAATGTTGGGCGCTATAGAGCCCGATTCAAAACGTGAGATGTCGAGCAGTGAATCCAGCAGTTGCTCGACCGAGCCAAAGGCCTTGTCGGTATTTTCGACCAGGCGGATATCACGCGGATCAAGGCGCGATTCCATTAGAAGCGACAGGAAAAGCCGCGCTGCATTCAGGGGCTGCAGCAGATCATGGCTGGCTGCGGCAAAGAACTGCGTCTTGCCCTTGTTGGCGGCTTCGGCGATTTCCTTGGCCTTGACCAGTTCCCTCTCGATTTCGCGGCGTTCCATCACTTCGCGGGTAAGGGCATGCGTGCGCTCCTCTACCCTCTGCTCCAGTGTTTCCTTTGCCTCGCGCAAGGCCAGTGTGTAGCGCTTGTCGCTGGTCACATCGGTGAAGGTGATCACCACACCATGGTCGGGCATGGCGTGGCTTTGCAGTTCAAGGATGATGCCATCGGCGCGCTGCAATTCAATCTGGTGCAAGTCTGACGCCGTTGGTTCGAGCATCCAGCGGCGCAGTTTTTGAATTGCAGTTTCGCCCAGGCGAAACTGGCTGTTGCGAAGGTAGTCAAATAGACTGTTGAGTGCCGTGCCATGAAACACATGGCGCAAGGGCAGCAGCAGCAGATTGACAAAGCTGCGGTTCCAGGCGCGCAGGGTCATGTCAGGGGCAAACATCGCAATGCCTTGCGGCAGATGATCGATGGTCGCCTGCAGAAGCCGCGATTGCTCATCCAGTTCACGCTCATGGCGCACGCGTTCGCTGCGCACCATGTCAGTGATGTCGGTTTGGAAAATGACGGTTGCGCCGGTTTCCATCCTGCGGTTGGAGACCTGGATCCAACGGTCGCCTGAAAACTGCTGAATGAAGGAAGAATAGGGCTGCTTGAATATATGGATGCGGTGTTGGGCCCACTGGGCAGGCGTCTGGCTGCTTTCCAGGATCAATGAATGATTGCGCGAGAATAGCGCGGCCACGGTGGAGAAATGCAGGCCAGGCTTGAGCAAATTTGAAAGTTCAGGAAACAGGCCGCGGAAGGGTGCATTGCAAAGCACCAGACACTCGTTGTGGTCAAAGAGTGCAAAGCCCTCACTCACTGCCTCAATGGCGGCCGTGAGATTCTGCTTGGCCTTTTCGGCTTCGTCACGTGCTTCGCCCAGGCGGCCATAGGCTTCGGAGAGATTTGTCAGCGTTGATTCAAGATCCCTTGTGCGGGCCTTCACTTTTCCGTCGAGCAGAATGGCAGTTTGGAAAAGCGAAAAAGCACTGCCGGTGAAATCCATGGAGCGTTCAACACGCCCCATCAGCACCGCATTGATCTTCTCAAGCTTTCTGATCTTGTCTTCAGCGAGATGGATCAATTCTCCCTGCATCATTCAGCGGCCTTTGCGCCTGGCTTGGCACGGGGCAGGCCGATGGCCACGCCGGTGAAAGTCTGGTTCACATGCATGGATCTAAATTGCTCGCCATAGGTGGAAAAACCAATAACCTTGTTGCGGCGGAGCACATCTGAAACCTCGCGCGTTTGCTGCTTTTGCTCGGCCTCAAGGCGACGCAGGATGCAATCAAAGCCCAAGATCATGTCGGTCTGGCCAATTTCCTGTTGGACGGCCTTGAGATTTCGTTCGAGATTGCTGGCCAGATCTTCACCTTTGGCCACGGTGAGAACCAGGCCTTCGTCGATGCCGCAATAGAAGCGCAAGCTGCCGTCATCCTCGACCTTTTGGATGGCGCGGACATGATATTCCCCGCCAATTTTCACAACCACCGGGTAGGCCGCAAAAATCATTGGTGAAAGTTCCTGCGCTTCGAGGCCCACCATGGCGGCATAGGCGCGGGCTGCCGGTTCGGCATTGATTTCCATGACCAAGCGGGTGTTGGGATCAGCCTCGGTGACCACCATCTTCTGATCGGTTGGCGTGAAGTGGTCAAGCTTGAACACCTTGAAGGGCCGTACGGTGTTGAACAGGGTGAGAAGGGCCGCATCCGTGTGGAAGCTGCCGTTGAGATAGACCCAGGTGATCTTGAAATCGAGATTGTCTCCGGCGGATCCACCGAAAAGTGGAATGGGATCCAGAAAACTGTTGAGCGAGGAGACAACCAATTCTTCCTGCTTGCTCATTCCGTCAATCAACAGCATGGCGAAGCTTTGTGTGGGGAATGATCTCGCGGTTGGAATGGCAAGCCCAAGGCCTGAAAGCCCGCGGCGGACAATGTCTTCGCCGTCTTCCATGCTGTAAGATTTGAGATCAGAGATCAATACGGGATTGATGGTGAAATCCACCGCCGAAAAGCTCATGCCGGTGAGCGTGTTTTCGCGGTATCCCTCACTGGTGATCTCTCCTGCGGTGGTGCACCCGATCACGGTTTGGCCGGAAAATTTGTCCTGCAGCGTGACAGCAAGTTCAGTGCGGTCATAATGCGGAGAGGCAAAAAAGATGATGGTGGCCGCAGGCCCCTGCGCAATCTGGCGGTGCAGATCAGCCACCGCTTTTGCGGCCTCGCGCTCTTCTGAAAACCCGCGCAGGATGGGCATGGCCCTAGCCTTCAGCGGCAACGAGCTGGGCGAATTCGCTGTCGCGCAATTGGGCCCTGATGCGCTGCATCAACAGGACGGCCTGGGTGCGGCTGTGAACGCCGAGCTTCTTGAAGATCAACGTCACATGGGCCTTGATCGTGGTTTCGGTCACACCCAGCTCAAAGGCGATTTGCTTGTTGAGCTTGGCTTCGCAAATCCGGGCCAAGACCTTGAGCTGCTGAGGTG
>JAYTIG010000432.1:0-9860 GCA_043731995.1 Hyphomicrobiales bacterium | reverse complement strand
TCCCCGCCCATATAGCCGCCCGGGAGGTTGGCTTGCGGACGTAACGCTCGCCAACCGGGTCAGGGCCGGAAGGCAGCAGCCCAAACGAGCCTGTTATGGGTTGCTCGTCCAGCCTCCCACTTTTCCTTTTTCGCATCTTTCCATTCGCCTTCGGCAGCACCGATGCGCTAAACCCTTTCCCGCATGACAGAGCAACCTGCCTACCGTGTTTTGGCCCGCAAATACCGGCCCAAGGTCTTTGCCGATCTGATCGGCCAGGAACCCATAGTGCGCACGCTGCAGAATGCCTTTGCCACGGGCCGCATCGCCCAGGCCTATATGCTCACCGGGCTTCGCGGTATTGGCAAAACCACCACAGCGCGCCTCATTGCGCGCGCGCTCAATTACCCATCTGGCCCCTCCATGGAAATGCCGGAACTGACCGCGCAATGTGAAGCCATTCTCGAATCGCGCCACATGGATGTGATCGAGATGGACGCCGCTTCGAATACGGGCGTCGACAACATGCGCGAAATAATCGACTCGGTGCGCTATGCGCCGGTTCAGGCGCGCTACAAGGTTTACATCATCGACGAAGTGCACATGCTTTCCAAAAGCGCCTTCAATGCGCTGTTGAAAACGCTGGAAGAGCCGCCGCCGCACGTAAAATTCATTTTCGCCACCACCGAAATCCGCAAGGTTCCAGTGACGATCCTTTCACGCTGCCAGCGCTTTGACTTGCGCCGCATGGATGCCGCCACGCTGGTTGAACACTATGGCAAGATCGCCGCGTTGGAGAATGTTGAAGCTGAGGAAGAGGCCTTGCGCCTCATCGCCCGCGCCGCCGAAGGCAGCGTGCGTGATGGCCTTTCACTGCTTGATCAAGCCATTGCCTATGGCGATGGCAAGGTGAAGACGGCAGACGTGATGAACATGCTGGGCCTGATGGACAAGGGCCAGGTCATCGGCTTGTTTGATGCAGTGATGGCCGGCGACGTGCCTCGCGCGCTAGATGAGATGGCGCGGCAATATCAGGCGGGCGGTGATCCCGAAATCATCCTTACGGACTTGGCGGATTTCACCCATTGGGTCACCCGCCTGAAAGTGGTTCCGCAATCGGCCGCTGCTGATGGCGCACGCACCGAGGATGAGAAGATGCGTGGGGCCGATTTCGCCAAGCGCCTGTCGATGGTGCATCTCACGCGCGCCTGGCAGATGCTGCTCAAAGGCATTTCAGAAACAGCACTCGCTTCTCAGCCGTTGCAATCCGCAGAGATGGTGTTGATCCGCCTTGCCCATGCCGCCAACCTGCCTTCGGGCGACGAGCTGTTGAAGCAGGCGCAAGAGCACAAGGCTTCCGCACCGCGCGTTTCGCCGCAAGTTACAGCACCGCAGCGTGAGCCTGTGGCCGAAGCCCGTGTGGTTTCACAAGCCCTTCCTTCACATGCCGACAATGGCCACGACCAGCGGCCAACGGCGAAGCTCAAGAGCTTCGCTGATCTTGTGGCGCTGGCCGCCGAAAAGCGTGACATAAAATTCAAGTCCGATCTGGAACGTTTCATTCGCCCCATCAGCATCAGCGATGGCAAGATCGAACTGGCGCTGGAGGCGGGGGCAGAGCCGGGCCTTGCCAATGAATTGTCACGCAAGATTGAGCAATGGACAGGCCGCCGCTGGATCGTTGCGGTATCCAAATCTGGCGGTGATGCCACATTGGCCCAGCAGAAGAAGGATGCCAAGGACTCAGCCTTCAAATGGGCCCGCGCTCAAAAGGAAGTTCTGGCCGTAGCAAAGATTTTTCCCGGCGCTGAAATTCTGAATGTCACCGAACCCGAAATTTTGACCACCACGGAAGAAGCAGAAGATGAATCTCGCTGATTTGATGAAACAGGCGGGCCAGATGCAGGCCAAGATGGCCGACATGCAGGCCGTTCTTGAGAATGTGTTTGTGACAGGCCAGGCCGGTGGCGGCGTGGTGAAGGTCACCATGTCCGGCAAGTTTACGGTGAAGGCCGTGGAAATTGATCCGTCGCTGCTCAAGGCTGACGAGAAGGAAATGGTTGAAGACCTGCTTCTCACCGCGCTGGCTGATGCCAAGGCCAAAGCGGAGTCCTTGGCGGCCGAGCAAATGAAATCCATCACCGCAGGCCTGCCCTTGCCCCCAGGCATGAAGCTTCCGTTCTAGGGATGGAGTTTGTGGAAAGAGGCCCTCATCTGCCCTTCGGGCACCTTCTCCCCTCCTTCGGACGGGAGAAGGCAAGTTCATCAGGG
The DNA here is from genome assembly GCA_043731995.1 of Hyphomicrobiales bacterium. GTDB lineage: Bacteria > Pseudomonadota > Alphaproteobacteria > Rhizobiales > Aestuariivirgaceae > Aestuariivirga. The sequence goes on along the minus strand of JAYTIG010000432.1, from coordinate 7,610 downwards.
GGTGCAAAAACTTTGTCTTCGCCCGTCGCGCCCTTGCGCGATGGGAGAAGCTGCCGACAAGCGGATGAGGGCCTGTTTCAAACGCGCAAGGGCTCGCAGTGAAACGCCAGGCCGGGCCGGAGATTGAAAAGCTGATCCAGCTTCTCGCCAAGCTGCCGGGGCTAGGGCCCCGTTCGGCCCGGCGCGCCGTGCTGCATCTGGTGAAGAATCGCGACAAGCTGCTTTCGCCCCTTGCTGCTGCTTTGACCGACGCGCAAGACAAGGTTTCTGAGTGCAGCATCTGCGGCAATGTCGATACACTCGATCCCTGTACCATCTGCACTGACTTTCGCCGCGACAAATCCACTCTCTGCGTTGTCGAAGAGGTGGGCGACCTTTGGGCGCTGGAACGCGCCGGCGCCTGGAACGGGCAATATCACGTGCTGGGTGGAACGCTTTCCGCTCTTGGTGGAGTGCGCCCTGAGGACTTGGATATCGACCGTCTCGTCAGCCGCTGCGCCGAGGGCCATATCAAGGAAGTGGTTTTGGCCAATAACGCAACTGTGGAGGGCCAAACCACGGCGCATTACATTACCGAACGCCTGAAAAAGCTGGGCGTGGCCACTTCGCGCCTCGCCCATGGCGTGCCGGTGGGCGGCGAGTTGGACTACCTCGACGAAGGTACACTCACACAAGCCATGCGAGCCCGCCTGCCATTCTGAGCCGGAATGGAGCATCGCGTTAATAGATTGGAAACTTTACAACCCGCTTTTACCCCAGCGGAGCCCCTGTTGGTTCGCTGCTTGCTCCTTCTCCCTCATGACACCGGCCCCTGTGCCGGATTGGAACGAGGATACGGCAATGAAGAAGTTCAGCACCGCTTGGAAGAACTACGCAAAGTCCACCAAGGGCAATGTGACCATTATGTTGGCCCTTGCCTCTGTTCCAGTGTTCGCCGCGGCCGGTGCCGCTTTGGATTTCGGCCGCTATGTAGCTGTTGAATCAGAACTTTCCGCCGCCTTGGACAGCGCCAGCCTGGCCGCCGCCTCAGCTTCGGGTAAGACTGATGCCGAGCGCCAGGCCATAGCAGTTGATGCCTTTAACGCCAATATTCAGGGCGGTGCTGCCACTGACCTCACCACCAAGGCAAGTTTCACCGTCCAGAATGGCACAGTCACCGGCGAAGCCCATGCCGATATGACCACGGCCCTGATGAACATTGTGGGCGTTAACAATTTGGATGTGGTGGCCCGCAATGCCGTGGGTGTGCCTGACAGCGGCAAGGCAGAGATTGCCTTTGTTTTGGATTATTCCGGTTCCATGGCAGATCAGGCCGGTGGCCAGGTGAAATATATCGCCATGGGCCAGGCTGCCAACAAACTTATCGACAGCGTTTCCAAAGATCCCACAAAGGTGAAGATAGGCCTCGTGCCGTTCTCGCAGCATGTCTATGGCACCTTGCAGTCGCAATATGTGTTGGGTGCCACTGGCTCCACATGGACGGGTTGCACGCAGGACCAGATGTATCCCTATAACCTCAGTGGCGATGCGCCGAACCCGGGCATTGATGCTTCCAAATGGGGCCAGCCCATGGTGGCCCATCCGTGGAAATGGTCTTGCGCAGACTATGTCTCGCATAATCTCGTGATGCGCCCGCTCACCAATGATTTTTCCGGTCTCAAGGCCCAGATCAGCGCGGCTACACCTTATCAGAACACCCACATCGCGTTGGGTGCTGAATTTGGCTATCAAATGCTCTCGCCAACAGGCGCCTTCTCGGGTGCAGCACCTTATTCCGATACGCAAACCAAAAAGTTCATGGTGTTGCTCACGGATGGCACGCAGACCGAACCCGCCTTTGGCCCCGGCGGCAGCCGCACTGTGTCACAGGGCGATACCAATCTTGAGCTGCTCTGCTCCATCATCAAGGCCAACGGCATCACCATCATCACCATCGCCTATGATTTGAGTGATGGCACACAGCAGCAGCGCCTGAAGGGCTGCGCCAGCGATCCCGCCAAGGATTTCTTCGTGGCCAACAGTGGCGCTGATGTCTCTGCTGCCTTTGATGCCATTACCCAAGAAGTGAACCAAGTGGTTTACCTCTCGAAGTAAGCCTTCAATCGGCGGTCAGTGCCAGCTATATTGGCGGCATGACCAACGCCACCATCCAGCAATCCTATGCCGCCTTGCCGCCCGTGCTCTATGCCGAGGCCGCTTTGGTGCCTGTGGCCGAGCCCAAACTCATCATTGCCAATGACAAGCTGGCAGAGGAACTCCGTCTTTCACGCGCATGGCTGCACAGTGACGAGGCGCTGAAACTCCTTTCCGGCAGTGCTCCAGCCGCTCATGGCAAGCCCTTGGCCATGGCTTATGCCGGGCATCAGTTTGGCGGTTTCAATGCCAGCCTGGGCGATGGCCGCGCGATGCTGTTGGGCGACGTTCTGCTGGCTGATGGCACACGCCGCGAATTGCATTTGAAAGGCACCGGACGCACCACTTTCTCTCGCGGAGCCGATGGCCGCGCCACGCTGTCGGCCATGCTGCGCGAATTCATCGTGAGCGAGGCCATGCATTTTCTCGGCGTGCCCACCACGCGTTCTCTGGCTGTGGTGGAAACGGGCGAGCGTGTCTGGCGCCAAAGGCCGGAACAGGGTGCAGTTCTCACCCGCGTGGCCAAAAGCCATGTGCGCGTGGGCACGTTTCAATATCTCGCCGCACGCGGTGAAGTGGATGCGGTGAGAGCGCTGATGGAGCACGAAATCGCCCGCCACATGCCGGGCGTTTCTGGCCCGCGTGGTTTTCTTGCTGAAGCAATTGCAAGGCAAGCGCGGCTGATTGCGGGGTGGATGAGTTTTGGATTCATCCATGGCGTGATGAACACCGACAATATGCAAATCGCAGGTGAAACCATTGACTATGGCCCATGTGCCTTCATGGACGGCTTTGACCCGCAGAAGGTATTTTCATCCATTGATGAATATGGCCGCTATGCTTTCGACAAGCAGCCTGTGATTGGATTGTGGAATCTCACGCGACTCGCAGAATGCCTGCTGCCTTTGCTGGATGATGACAAGGACAAGGCCGTCAAGATTGCGGAAAGTGAACTTGCGAAATTCATGCCGCAATTTGAACTGGCATTTGAGCAACGCATGCTGGCCAAACTGGGCATTGCCGATCTGGCCCATTCCGGGTTAATCGCCAAGACCCTGCAACAAATGGCCAATGCGCGGGCAGATTTCACCCGCTTCTTCACGGCGCTGACCCGCCATGTTGAGACGCACTCAGCCGTCATTCCCGCGAAAGCGGGAATCTCTGTTACCAACGATAACACAGATGCCCGCGTGCGCGGGCATGACGGGCTTTTGGAGCTCTTCTCATCCCCGCAGGCCTTTGATGAATGGAAGGCGCAGTGGGATAAACTGCGTTCTATCAACGCACTTGCACTGATGCAGATGCACAACCCGGTTTACATCGCCCGCAATCACCGCGTGGAAAAAGCGCTGGTGGCAGCTGTTGAAGGCAACCTGTTGCCACTTCACCGCCTGCTCATTGCCATTCGTGCGCCTTTCACAGCGCGGGATGAAATCGCTGATCTCGAAAATGCCCCCGGCCCGCAGGAAGAAGTGTTGCAGACCTTCTGCGGGACGTGAAAGAGCCCTCATCCGCCCCTCGGGCACCTTCTCCCATGCTACGCACGGGAGAAGGCAAAATTATCTGAAAGTTCAGTGAAGAGGCCTTCGCCCGTCGCGCCCTTGCGCGATGGGAGAAGGTGCCGACAGGCGGATGAGGGCTCCTACTTGATCAACCTCGGCTTCGGCGCCACGGCGCGAACCTCTTCCAGCTCCAGGCTTTCAATCTTCGTGGCGCGGCGGATCACCTTGTCGGTCGAGATTGAAAGCTGATCAAGGTCTGCCGAAGTCTGTGAAAAATGCGAGCGCAGTTTTGTCACCCGTTCACTCATGCGGGTCACATCATCCAGCAGCTTCACCACTTCTGCTTGAATGACACCGGCCTGCTCTCGCATCGCCGCATCGCGCACAATGGCTTGCATGGTTTGGATGAGCAGCATCAGAACATTGGGTGAAGCGAGGATAATATGCGCCCGGTGCGCCCGCTGTATCACATCCTCAAAATGTTCATTCAAATCCACATAGATGGATTCAGACGGCACAAACATGATGGCGGTTTCATGGGTTTCGCCACCGATCAGATATTTCTCGGCAATGTCTTTGACATGCTTGAACACGTCTTGCTTCAACCGGGCCTCTGCGGCTTGCCGCGATATGTCATCCTCGGCTTCGCGCATGTCATTATAGGCTTCAAGCGGGAACTTGGAGTCGATCACCAGCTTCAACCGTGAGTCCGGCAGCGTAATCAGGCAATCAGGCCGCATGCCGTTGGAAAGTGTGGCCTGAAACTCAAAAGCGCGCGAATGAAGCCCATCAGAAATGATTGCTTCCATGCGTCCTTGCCCGAACGCGCCACGCGTCTGCTTGTTGGACAAGATGTCCTTGAGTGACAACATCTCTTGCGACAGCATTTGCAGATTATTTTGTGCCGCATCAATAACGGCCAATCGTTCATGAAGCTGGCTAAGCGACTGTGCGGTGCGTTGTGATTGGTCGGCAAGGCCCTGGCCGACGCGGTGGCCCACCGCATCCAGCCGCTCGTCAAGGGTGCGCTGCATATGCACTTGGTTGCTTTGTGCCAACGAAGAGAACTGGCCCAGCATGCCCTGCAATTCGGCAAGCCGATATTCCATCTCGGCGGTGCGGGCCTGGGCCTCTTGCCGCTCGACAGTGCGCCCGCTTTGCGCGCGCCAAGCCAGGATGACAATTACAAGCAGCAATAAGAACAGCGCGGCAGCTGAAATCTCGGCCACATCAATAAGGCCAAAGGCATATGAGCCGATTTGCAAAACAGTGGGATTGAGAAACATAATGGCCGCTAAGGTATCAGATTCTGTGCAAAAAACATCGCGCGAACAAGTGAATTCACTTGTGTGCGAAAAGATGCGGCAAATCAAATAACTAGAGCGCGCGGGCGAGCGAATGCGAGCATCCGCTCTGCAAAAGGGGGGTGGGGCTCACCCCCTCAACGGAAGAGGCGAGCCCCAGATCCACACCAACTCGGGACGGCGACAGGAGTTGATACGGATCTAATTATCAGCGGAATGTGCAGGCTTCTCTCATCTGATTCGGCTGCCAGCCCCGCCAGCATGTGAGTGAGAGTGGCTTTCAATCGCGGCATGAAAGCAGCGCGAAACGGGCAAGCCCAAGGTTATTTTGCGGCAGGAATGTGGTGCTGGGCTGATAAACGCCTGACAGAACTCACAGGCTTGTCTGAGCGCGCAATGGCATGGGCCAGTGGTTCAGATGTCACCATCATGAAATGTCCATTGGCATGAAGCAGTTGTGCAGCACTTTGCATGATGCCCACATGGCCCGGCCAAAAAACAAAATCGCCACGTTGGAGATTTTTGTGATCACCAACTGGAACGCCAAGTGAATTTTCTTGCATGTCTGAGTCACGCAGCACTGCGATGCCGCAAGCGTGAAGCGAGATTTGCACGAGACCAGAACAGTCTGTGCCTGCACAAGTCTTTCCACCCCAATAATAGGGCACATGAAGGAAGCGTTCTGCAACAGCTACAAAATCAGATTCAAATTGTTTCAGCGCGCGCAAATGCCCCGCGAACACGGCTTCACCACTTTGCAGCAATGAATAGTTTCCAGTTACTCTTTCAACAGCAACGCGCGAATTCATGTAAATTTGTGTGGCAGGTTGTGCCTTCAGGTCATGAGATGGGAAGCGCCATGTGGAGATATTGGCCACCCGGTGCGTTGGCGCATATCCATGTGCGCCAAGTGCCTCCTCTCGAACATAGCCCACATAGCCATCTTGATGCAGTTGCACCCAAGCCCAACCATTGCGGATTTCGAAAACGAGACATGCCTCGCCAAACAGCGCCTGAGTGAGTTGCATCGCATGTTCATCAGGTTTCTTGCGCAGTGATGCCAACGGCACATTGATGTTGGAAGCAATCCCATTCACCCAATGTGCCGCTTCGACCTGGCCTTTGAGCTTTTCATCAGCAAGGTCTTCACGGCAGGCATTCAGCCTTGGGTCAAGCGTCGTCACTCACATCTCCCGCGAGCAGCGGCTGACGAGATCAGCCAGTCGCTCCAAAAAGAGCGAGCCTCCCACCGTGCGTTGGATCAGTACATTGCGCATGTCTTTTTCATCCCGCCGCCGGTTCACCAGTTTCAACTTGCCCATGGCATCCAGCGCCCGTGTGATCACAGGCTTGGAGACATTGAGCTTGGCTGCCAGCCCGCGCACAGTATGCGGCGGCGGTTCCAAATAAATGGTGAGCAAAATGGTCATCTGCCGCAAAGAAAGATCGGGCGCCTCATCTTTGACTTGCGCCAGGCCCACATCATGCCAAAGGCGTAACGCCTGGGCGGGGGAAAAGGGATGAAGCATATAACGCCTCCAATCATTACGGAGCCGTTCCAGTTTTGGTCAATTCGGGCACAAGCGCAAGCTATTTCGCAAACCGCTCCGCGATCACGCCAAACAATGCGCGCATGGCTTGCGCCTCACCGCCCTTGGGCCGCCCCGGCTTGGCATTGGGTGTCCACCCAAAAATGTCGAAATGCGCATAGGCCTTGGCCTTGTCCACAAAGCGCCGCAGAAACAGCGCGGCGGTGATAGAGCCCGCAAAACCGCCAGCGCCGGCATTGTTCAAATCCGCAACCGGCGTTTCGATCATCGCATAGTAGGGCTGCCACAGCGGCAATTGCCACAGCGGATCATTCTCGGCCTGCGAATGATGCGCCAGCCGCGCAGCCAGCTTGTCATCATCAGTATAGAAGGGCGGCAAATCCGGCCCCAAGGCCACGCGCGCTGCACCCGTGAGCGTGGCCATATCAATGAGTAATTCCGGTGACTCTTCATCAGCCAGCGCCAATGCATCTGCAAGGACAAGGCGGCCTTCGGCATCGGTGTTGCCAATCTCCACCGTTAGCCCCTTGCGGGATTTGAACACATCACCCGGGCGGAAGGCATCGCCCGCGATAGAATTCTCCACCGCTGGAATGATCACGCGCAGTCGCACAGGCAATTTCGCTTCCATGATCAGCTGTGCCAGGCCCAGCACATTGGCGGCCCCGCCCATGTCTTTCTTCATGAGCAACATGGAAGAAGAAGGCTTGATGTCGAGGCCCCCGGTGTCAAAGCACACACCTTTGCCCACCAGCGTGACTTTCGGATGAGAAGCCTTGCCCCAGGTGAAATCAATCAGCCGTGGCTTGCGCGTGGATGCCGCCCCAACCACATGAACCAGCGGAAATTCCTTTTCCAGTTTTGCACCGCTGACCACTGTGAACTTGGCCTTGTGAGCACTGGCCAATTTGCGTGCGGCAGCTTCCAATTCATCCGGCCCGAACAGATTGGCAGGCAGGTTGATCATGTCACGCACGGCAAAACTGGCCTCCACCTCGCGCCAAAGCCGCGCGGCATCAACACCCTTGGGGATAATGAGCTGCACTTTGCGAAGTGGCGCAGGCCTGAAGGGGTCTTGCCGGTAAAGCTCCAATGCAAACCCCAAGGCCACAAGATGAGCT
>JAYTIG010000431.1:0-1347 GCA_043731995.1 Hyphomicrobiales bacterium | reverse complement strand
ATGAAATCAAGAACAAGGATTTGAAAGTTTCCGGCAATGTGCGCTTCGAGGAGCCGGGCCGCTATGTGGCGCATCTCAAATCAGCCGAGGTCAATCTCGACAAGCAGGTGATCATTACAAAAGAGCCCGTGCAAGTGGAAACGGCTGGTGCTAGCGTTTCAGCTGACAGCATGGAAACTTCAGATGACGGCAAGGTTGTAACCCTGCGCGGCAATGTGAAGGCGCACTTTGAGACAGATGTTGGGCCGTGAAAGGGAGACGAAGAATGGGTTTTGCGAAATCTCTGGTGGCCTTGGGCTTTGTGACACTTCTGGCCTTGCCCCTGGGGCGGGCGAGTGCGCGCGCTGCCGGAACTGTGGATGTTGAAGCCGATTCCATGGAAATCATTGATGCCGACCACAAGACTATATTCCGCGGCAATGTCGTGGCCAAGCGGCCTACTGACACAATCCAGGCCGATGAGATGGTGGTTTCATCCTCTGACCAAAAACAGGCGGATGGCACTTCCAAATCCGTCACCGATTTTGTAGATGCCAAGGGCAATGTCACAATCAAGACACGCGACGCCGTGATCACGGGTGATACCGCCAAGTTCGACGTGATCCATGACCAACTTGTGGTGGGCGGCGAAGTGAAAGTGGTGCAGGGTGAATCCGTGGTGCGCGGCAAAAAGCTGGATGTGGACTTGAAGAATTTTCATCTGCAAATGTCGGGCGGCCGCGTGAATGGCACCTTTGTGCCCAAGTGAACGGCCGCGAGCCAATGATCTGCGTCGCGGTTTCATCGAATTTTAATTAAAAGAGCCCTTAATAGACATGCTGAACGAAAACCGCATTTTGCGCCCTGCTCCCATGGCGCCGCGTGGCGCAAGCCGCGGGTCTGGGCAGGCGCCACAAAAGGCGATTTATGAAGGGCTTGTCGCTTCATCCTTGGAGAAGAGCTACAAGCAAAGGCCGGTGGTGAGGGGGGTTTCCCTCAATGTTCGGCGCGGCGAGGCTGTCGGGCTGCTTGGCCCCAATGGCGCTGGCAAGACCACCCTGTTCTATATGATCACAGGGCTGATTGCGGCGGACAAAGGGGCGATCAGTCTGGATGGTGCCGATATTACCAATTTGCCGATGTATCAGCGGGCACGGTTGGGAATCGGTTATCTGCCCCAGGAAAGCAGTGTTTTCCGGGGGATGACGGTGGAAGAGAATTTGAGTGCGGTCATCGAGCTCCACGAGCCCGACAAGTCCAAACGAACCAGTAAGTTGCGTGAGTTGTATGATGAATTCTCAATCGCCCATATCCGGCATTCGCCGTCTGTTGCGCTCTCTGGCGGAGAGCGTCGGCGCGTGGAAATCG
>JAYTIG010000430.1:0-3819 GCA_043731995.1 Hyphomicrobiales bacterium | reverse complement strand
GGGGGCAGCATCAATCATTGCCGTTTTCAGGCGGGAGCGCCGAAGCGCGCAAAATAGCGGGGATTGATGAATGACACGGGCAAAACCACCAAAACATCGACTGAATTGAAATCCGCATCAATCACGCAGCCTTGGCCAAAGCGGCAGCCCAGCCGCCAATAGCCCTTGATGAGCGGGGGCAGACTCACTGCCGCGCGCTTCACATCATAACTGCCGGGCGGCAAGAGGTTCATCTCCTGAAAGCGTTCTGGCTTTGCACGCACGCGCCACTCGCCCTCTGCCGTGGCGTGCTGTGCCAGAAAGCTCAAGGCTTCGGCATGGGCGTGGGGATCGGCGCCTTCAAAGCTGGCGCAACCCAGCATCACATCAATGCGATGCTGGCGGACATAATCCCAAATGCCTTGCCAAAGAAGTTCGATCACAGCCGTTCCGCGCGCCTGTTTCAAGACGCAGGAACGTCCCAGTTCCAAAAACCGCAATGCACTCTTGCGTTCCAACAGGGGGGCAAGATCAAATTCGGACTGGCTGTAGAAGCCGCCAAGAGTTTGCGCTTTGGCTTGCGAGATGAGGCGATAAGTGCCGACAAGTGCTCCATCCTCAAGTGCAAAATCCGCGGCCACAGGCGCCTCTGGGGCAATGACAAGAAGATGCTCAGAGGCCGGATCGAAATGATCCGCATCGAGCCCGTGCTGACCCTGCAGACGCGCACCATATTCCTCATGGAACACGTGATAGCGCAGCCTTTGTGCCATGCGGATTTCATCGACAGATTGGGCCAGCCTGATCTTCATGGCTTGCCGCATAGCGCGGCTGACACCCGGATGGAAACCACTTTTGGCAGGCGGAGGCACCACTAACAGAGATTCGGACATCGCCCGTTCCTGCTGATCAAACATGACAGGCGGATGAAGTGGTCAGATACGCTTTGCGACTGCTGAATGTTGCCGGCGTTGGCCAGCCACATTTGAGTTGGGAGTTTTGGCCATCAGTTCATTGATTTTGTCTTCCAGATCCAGCCGGTCAAAGGGCTTCGCCAAATGGCCATTCATGCCAGCCAGGAGACAAGCCTGTAAGTCTGCCGGATGAGCATTCCCAGTCAGGGCCAGAAGCGGAAGGTTTCTAACTTTTTGCAATTCAACGGAATTGCGAATGAGACGCGTAAGTTCAAGGCCGCTGAGGCGCGGCATTTCAATGTCTAGCAAGGCCAAATCAAAGGACTGATGCCCGGAAAGTGCTGCGCGGGCGGCCTCGCCGTCGCTGGTCGCAGTGACACGGTGGCCCAGCTTCTCAAGTATGGTCCTGGCCAGAAGGGCGTTGACGGCATTGTCCTCTGCCAAAAGAATGTTCAACTTCTGGCGAGGCTCTGTGTCCTTGCGGCGCCTGGAGCCGGATTTTGAATGGCGCAACAGCTGCCCGGCGCGGCGCAGCGCTTTGCCATCATAGGCCGCGAGATGGGTAAGAAGCGTGGATCGCCGCAACGGGTTGACCAAATAGCCGGCAAATGGAAGGCGCAGCAGGTCAACATTGTCTTTGCGTTCCTCGGCCTTGAGGAAAACCCAAACCACGGCATGTGAGGCATGCACTGCTGCAAGTTCCTTGCGCGCCCAGGCCCGCAAAGTTGAAAAATAAGCACTTGTGCAAATGAATTGCTGGAATGGTTTGGGCGCCCGCAGGCGAGTGGCCAACGCCTGGGGGTTGGTCACAATGGAGACCGTGGCGCCCAGTTCGACCAATGTTTCGGCAAGCTGTTCGCGGGCAAAGCCCTTTTCAAGTGCCAGCACATAGTGGCGGTTCAACAAGGGCAGCAGGCGAGGCTGAATTTCGCCTGCCGCCTCACATGGAATATCAAAGGTGAAGCAGGAGCCTTGACCAGGCTTGCTCTGCACCGAAATGTCGCCGCCCAGAGATTGCGCAATGCTCTTGCTGATCGAAAGGCCAAGACCGGTGCCGCCAAAGCGGGTTTGGGTTGTGGCATTGGCCTGGACAAATTCACCAAATACGCGCGCTGCTTCATCGCTGCTCATGCCAATGCCTGTGTCGCGCACGCCGAAACGAAGCCACAATGGCTTGGGCTGGCTCACTTCGATCGCAACGCCACCCCTGTCTGTAAACTTGATGGCATTGCCTGCAAGGTTGAACAGAATCTGGCGCAGTCGCAGCTCATCGCCCTTGATCTCGCGTGGCAATTCTGCAGCCACACGGGCAGAAATCTCCAGACCCTTGCCATGGGCGCGTGGCGAAAGCAGTTCGGTGATCGACTCCACCAAAACCACAAGGTCAACAGATTCGCGCTGGCCTTTGGGCTGGTTTTCCGATTTGGCAGTGTCAAGGATTTCATCGATGATTGAAAGCAGTGTGCGACCAGACGCGTGAGCCGTGTTGGCGTAGTTGCGCTGTTCGGGCGTCATGCTGGTTTCACCCAGCAGAGCCAACATGCCAATCACCCCATTCAACGGGGTTCTGATCTCATGGCTCATGGTGGCCAGCATGCGGGATTTCTCCCGCGCCGCCGCCTCAGCCTGGCCGCGGGCCGCCTCGGCCGACGCCATGGCTGTATAGACACGGTGAATGCGCTGCTCGCTTTGCCGCAACATCAGAATGGCCTGCAAGCTCAATATGCCGGTGCCGACAACCAGGAGAACGATGGCCAGAACCAGTGGCAGGCCTTGGCTTGCGAGCACGCCGGCATAGGCACAAATGATTGCGGCAGTCGCAATGGCTGCCGCCTGGGCAAATCCGAGGCGGCGCGGTGCCGCTGCCACAGCATGGGCCTGCGCCTGTACGAGTGACCTTTGAGTTTGTTGCTGTTTCTTCGGCATGATCATCAGATAATGCGAAATTATCAGCAAAGGTCATCACATCTCCCGGAGGTTTGAATCGCAGTAAGCCAAGAGTGTAAAATTTCACTACAATTTTAGCGAAACTTCAGGCCGCTTGGCGCAATGATGCTGGCCGTTGGCGATAGCTCAAGGCTTCAGCCAAATTTGCACGGCTGATATTTTCACTGCCGGCAAGATCGGCAATGGTGCGAGCCACACGCAGCACACGGTGATAGCCGCGAGCAGAGAGGTTCATGGCTTCGGCGGCATCGCGCAATAAGGCCATACCAGCACTGTCCAATGGTGCTATTGCTTCCAGCACATCGCCATCAGCCTGTGCATTGGTGCGCAAGTACGGGGTGCCCAGCGCAAGGTAGCGCTGGGCCTGCCGTTGCCTTGCGCGCGCCACACGCAGGGCCACGTCGGCGCTTTTTTCTTTCGGCGCAGGCAGCGTGAGTTCCACGGCACGCACGGCAGCAAGCTCCAACTGAATGTCCATGCGGTCGAGCAAGGGCCCGGAAATGCGCCCCTGATAGTCTGACGCACAGCGCAAACCCAGCCTGCAAGTATGGCCTGGCTCTCCGGCCATTCCGCATTTGCATGGATTCATTGCTGCGATGAGTTGGAACCGGGCCGGGTAAGTCACGTGATAGTTGGCACGGGCCACCAAAGTTTCGCCCGTTTCCATGGGCTGGCGCAGGGCTTCCAGAACGCGGGGCTGAAACTCTGGCAGTTCGTCAAGAAACAACACGCCATGATGCGCCAGCGCCATTTCACCCGGTTTTGGCCTGAGACCACCGCCCACAAGGGCTGGCATGGAGGCGGAATGATGGGGGCTCCGGAAGGGCCGGCGTTTGGTGAGTTGGCCATCTTTCAACTCACCCCCCAGCGAGGCGATCATGGACACATCCAGCATTTCACGGGCATCCAAGGGCGGCAAAATGGAGGGCAGGCGCTGCGCGAGCATGGATTTGCCAGCCCCCGGCGGCCCTACCATCAG
>JAYTIG010000429.1:0-3819 GCA_043731995.1 Hyphomicrobiales bacterium | reverse complement strand
AATATGATGTCGAGAGTTTTCACAAGGGCGCCCGTTCCTGGGCGCGCCTGTTTGCAGAAATTGCCGAAAGGAAATGGAAATGAGCATCGAGAAAGTTGTCAGTGCTGCTGAGGCCGCTTTCAGCGCCAGTTTGAACCGTTTGATGGAGCTGTTGCGCATTCCTTCCATATCAACCGATCCGGTCTATGCCGAAGATTGCGCCAAGGCCGCCGATTGGGTGGTGCGCGAATTGAGCGCGATGGGCTTTGAGGCCTCATCGCGCAAAACACCAGGCCGCCCCATGGTCGTTGCTCACTACACGCCCAAGGGTGCCACAGCAAAAACACCGCATGCGCTTTTCTATGGCCACTATGATGTGCAGCCTGTTGATCCCATCGCGTTGTGGCACACCAAGCCATTCGAGCCTGTGCTGAAGAAGGGCGAAGATGGGGTGGAGCGCATCTATGGCCGCGGCACGGCGGATGACAAAGGCCAGTTGATGACTTTCGTGGAAGCGGCACGCGCCTGGATCACTGCCACAAGCTCCCTGCCTATCAAGGCTACATTTCTGATTGAAGGTGAAGAAGAATCCGGTTCGCCTTCGCTCATTCCATTCCTGAAGGCGAACAAGGCCGAGCTTTCCTGCGATGTTGCTTTTGTGTGCGACACCAATATGTGGGACGAGAAAACCCCAGCGATTACAACGCGTTTGCGCGGTCTTGTTCATGAAGAAGTTGAAGTGCAGGGCCCGGCCATTGATTTGCATTCCGGCATGTATGGCGGCCCCGCGACCAATCCCATCCGCGCCCTTTCAAAACTTGTCGCCGCACTGAACGACAAGAATGGCAAGGTGACCATCCCGGGTTTCTACGAAGGCGTGTCGCTCTTGCCCAAAGCCACCAAGAAACAATGGGCCGCTCTCAAGTTTTCAGAGAAAAAGTTCTTGGGCAGCGTCGGCTTGAAATCATCGGCAGGTGAAAAGCGGTTCAGTGTGCTCGAACAAATCTGGGCGCGGCCGACGGCAGAAGTGAATGGCATGTGGGGCGGCAATACAGGTGCAGGCACCAAGACGGTGATCCCCGCCAAGGCCTTTGCCAAATTCACTTTCCGCCTCGTCGGCAAGCAAAACCCGGAAAAGATCTTGAAAGCATTTCAGGCCTTCGCCAGGAAACACATGATGAAGGATGCCAAGATCAAGTTCTCCGGCCACGGCGGCGGCAGCCCGGCTTCTGAAATTTCCGAGAACAACATTTATATCCAGAAATCCGCTGCGGCCTTGAAGGCAGAGTGGGGCAGGGAGACTTTGCTCTTGGGCGCCGGCGGCTCCATCCCCATCGTACGCAGCTTCAAGGACATTTTGGGTATGGATTCGGTTCTGGTGGGCTTTGGTCTCAATGATGACGCCATCCATAGCCCAAATGAAAAGTACAATCTGGGCAGCTTCCAGCGGGGCATCAAAAGCTGGGTGCGCATCATCGGCGCGTTGGCGCAATGATAGACCGGGTCACCGCCTATACGGCCGCCCTCAACCGCTTTGATTTTGATGCCGTGACGCAAATGTTTGCTGAAAATGCGATTTACATTTCCTCTGGCCTGCATGGCGCGTTTCATGGGCGAAGCGATATCATGGCGGCTTTTCGAGAATATTTCGCCGATCATCCCGATCAGGTGAATGTTGACAAGCACCTGAAACGTGTGGGCCCGAATGATGTTCAATCGGATTGGACACTCACCGCCACCAACGCACGCACGTGCAAGGCCGTCTCACGCAAAGGCATCCAGGTTTTCACCTTCAATGACGCGGGCCTGATTCAGGTGGTTCAGGTGATGGATTTCTAACTGGTTCCGGCCCGCGCGGGAGAAGACGCCTAACCAATCCTGAACTTCGTCACATGCTCCGGCGGCACCAATCCCGCGGGCAAGCGCGCGCAATCCACTGGCGTTCCAGTTTGCACTGACATCGGGATCACACCGGCCCAAATCGGCAACGCGAAATCTTCTTCATCATCGCCTGGCCCTGCGTTGCGCACCTTGGCAGAGACTTCATTGAGCTCCAGCCCCAAGATCATCGTGGCCTTGAATTCCTGCTTGGTCATCGAGCGCAAAATATCCCACCTTCCGGGATAAAGCGCATCGACGAAATTCTTCATCTTCTGCTCCTTCTCCGCCGCGTCGGAAATCTTGCAGGCCCGACCAAAAGCCATCACCGAGCGGTAATTCACCGAGTGGTTGAAGGCCGAGCGCGCCATCACCATGCCGTCGTAGAGTGTCACATTTACGCACACTTCCGCATCCTCGCAAGCTTCAAGCATGCGGCTCGCCGATGAACCGTGCCAATAGATGTGATTGCCCTCGCGCCATTGCATGGTGGGCGTGACATAGGGCGCGCCATTGAAGATGTAGCCCGCCGAACAAAACGGCTGGGCATCCAGAATGGCATGAACAGTGGCAGCGTCATAATGCGCGCGTTTGGCAAGACGCTTGACGCGGGCGCGTTCTGTTGGGGCGGTTATAAGTGATGTCATATCTCTCTTCTTTCGTCATGCCAGCGAAGGCTGGCATCCCGCTTCGGAGGTCACAAGGCGGAACCAAAGCTGGACCCCAGCCTTCACTGGGGTGACGATGTAGAAGTGAGATGTCGCTTGGGAGAGCCAGACGTCAACAAACACTTGCCCCGCTTGTCCCAATTGTCACCCGCCGGTCACATTCATGTGACGTGCCACCGCGGGCTTGTTATGGTCGCGGTCGATGATGAAGTCATGGCCCTTGGGCTTGCGCGAAATCGCTTCGAGAATGGCTTGTGTCACCAGCTCATCGCCTTCCGAGGCGCGCAAAGGGGCCCGCAAATCCGCCGCGTCGTTCTGGCCAAGGCACATATATAAAGTGCCCGTGCACGTGAGGCGCACCCGGTTGCAGCTTTCGCAGAAATTATGCGTGAGCGGCGTGATGAAGCCTAGCCGCCCACCCGTTTCCGCAACACGCACATAACGCGCCGGGCCACCGGTCTTGTAGGGAATGTCTTCCAGTGTGAACTGGTCCATCAGCGCGGCGCGCACTTGGCTGAGCGGCAGGTATTGATCTGTCCTGTCGCCATCAATGTCACCCATCGGCATGGTTTCAATCAGGGTGAAATCCATCTGCTGCCCATGGGCCCAATGGATCATCTGCGGAATTTCAAATTGGTTCACGCCTTTCAGGGCCACCGCGTTGATCTTGATGGCGATGCCCGCATCTTGCGCCGCCTTGATGCCATCAAGCACCTTGGGCAACTCGCCCCAGCGCGTGATCTCGCGGAACTTGGCGGCGTCCAGCGTATCCACCGAAACATTGATGCGCTTCACACCATGGCGCGCCAGGTCCTTGGCATATTTCGCCAACTGGCTGCCATTGGTGGTGAAGGTGAGTTCTTCCAGCGCGCCGGATTTCAAGTGCCGCGAGAGAGACTCAACCAGCGTCATGATGCCCTTGCGCACCAAGGGTTCGCCGCCCGTCAGCCGCAACCGCTTCACGCCTTGCGCGATGAAAACTGAACACAGCCGGTCCAGCTCTTCGAGCGTCAACAAATCGGCCTTTGGCAAAAAGCTCATATTTTCCGCCATGCAATAGACGCAGCGGAAATCGCAGCGGTCCGTCACCGAAACGCGCAGATAGGAAACATGGCGGCCAAAGGGGTCAACAAGAGAGGTCATGGCGCTATATTGCACCGCACGTCGCGCCAGCGCAAGCCGGCCTTTGTGCAGTTGCGCAGTGCCTCCCTTGTGCGGTTTAGGCAGCGGCGTATGCTTCTCAAATGGCAAACCACGGACTTTCGCGCCGTTCTGTCTTGGGCCTGCTTGGCTC
>JAYTIG010000428.1:0-1350 GCA_043731995.1 Hyphomicrobiales bacterium | reverse complement strand
CGATATCTTCCTTGATGAAGCCCATGCCCGCTTCAACAAGGCCTTCTTTGACAAGACGGGGCTGATCGAACGGCTGGTGTGGTTTTGGTCCAACCACTTTTCTGTTTCCGTGACCAAGGGCCAGCAGGTGCGGGCCTCTGCCGGCAGCTTTGAGCGCGAAGCCATCCGCCCCAACGTTTTGGGCCGCTTTGCCGACATGTTACTTGCGGTTGAGCAGCACCCAACCATGCTCTTCTATCTCGACAACCGCGATTCCATTGGCCCGGACTCCAAGGCCGGGCAGCGCCGTCAAAAAGGTCTAAACGAAAATCTTGCCCGCGAGATCATGGAGCTGCACACCGTGGGTGTGAACGGCGGCTATGTTCAGGCCGATGTCACGTCCCTTGCGCGCGTCATCACTGGCTGGACATTTCCAGGCCTTAACAACAATCGCGCCGAGCCAGGCAAGTTCACCTTCAATCCCAATGCGCATGAACCCGGAGCGTTCAAGGTTCTCGGAAAAACCTACGCCGCAACGGGCCAGGCCCAAGGTGAGGTGGCTCTGCATGACCTGGCATTCCATCCAGCCACGGCCAGGCATCTGTCATTCAAGTTCGCACGGCATTTTGTGGCTGATGAACCCCCGCTCAGTTTGGTGGATAAACTAACCAAGAACTTCCTCGCCACGGGAGGTGATCTGAAGGCCTTCACTGAAACCCTGCTCACCGCAGATGAATCATGGGATGGTGTGGCGAAGAAGCTCCGCCAGCCGCAAATCTATCTCATCGCCGCCAGCCGAGCGCTGGATCTCCCGCCTGAAAAGCCGCAGCCACTGCTGGGCGCATTGAAAGCATTGGGCCAACCCCTGTGGGAACCTTCTGGCCCCAATGGCTTTGGTGACACAATGGGAGATTGGGCTTCGCCCGAAGGCATCAAACTGCGCCTCGGCTATGCCAGCCTGATGGCATCGCAAAGCCATGTCGCAGGAAATCCGAGCGAGATTTTGGTTCAGCTCTATGGCGATGCCCCCTCGTCCGAAACCAAACAGGCCGTGGCCCACGCCGAGTCACGCCAACAAGGTCTGGCCTTGTTACTTATGTCGCCTGAATTTCAACGTTGCTGAAAAGGAAAAGCGCCATGTTCTGTGAAACCCCGTCCCTCTCGCGCCGCAGACAGCTTGGGCTGTCGGGTAGCCTTGTCGCCTCAGCCTTCATCCCGCATTTTGCCAGTGCCGCAGGCGCGCGTGATCCACGCTTCATCGCCATCATCCTGCGCGGCGCGATGGACGGACTCTCCGCCGTGGCCCCGGTTGGAGATCCTGATTATGCAGCGCTGCATGGGGATCTAGCACTCACCTCAGCGGGTGATATG
>JAYTIG010000427.1:0-1354 GCA_043731995.1 Hyphomicrobiales bacterium | reverse complement strand
CAGCACCGTGGGTGGGTAGTAGTAACCTTTCATGTTGGGCGTGGCTCCACCACATTTCACTTGCGCGCCAAGAGAGACTGCATTTTCAACCAGCCCGACCAGCTTTTCGCGGGCTTTGGCGTTGATCATCGGCCCACACGCAGTGTTAGGGGAAGTTCCTGGCCCCACAATCATGGCCGCCATCCGGCTTCGAAGCTTTTCGACATATTGGTCGTAGATGTCTGATTGGACAAAAATTCGATTGGCGGCGGTGCAGGCTTGGCCAGCGTTGCGCATCTTCGCGATCATTGTGCCTTCCAGTGCGATGTTGATGTCTGCGTCATCAAACACAATCAAGGGAGCATTCCCCCCCAATTCCATTGAACTGCTGATCACGTATTTGGCGGCTTCGGCCAAGAGCATGCGGCCAACAGGTGTCGAACCCGTAAAAGACAACTTCCGCACACGCGGATCGGCCAACATCTTTGCGACAACGGGTCCAGGATTGGTGGTTGTCACTACATTTATGACACCAGGCGGTACGCCAGCTTCGGCATAAAGGGCCGCAAGGGCATAGGCAGTCAAGGGTGTCTCGCTGGCTGGTTTGAGTACCACCGTACAACCAGCCGCTAGGGCAGGGCCAATCTTGCGTGTGGCCATCGCCGCCGGAAAATTCCACGGTGTTATGAGCACACAGATGCCGAAGGGCTGGTAATCAACAATGATGCGGTTGGTTCCCGCTGGCGCGGTGAGGAGCTGCCCTTGGATGCGGACCGCTTCTTCAGCATTCCAGCGGAAAAATTCTGCCGCATAGGCCACCTCACCGCGGGCATCACTCAAGGCCTTTCCATTCTCCAGCGAAATGAGCCATGCCAAATCATCGGCTCGTTCTGTCATCAATTCAAAACAGCTGCGGAGAATCTCTGCTCGTATTCTGGGCGCGGTGTGGGCCCATCCCGGCGCTGCTGCTGCGGCAGCTTCTACTGCTGCCAAGCCATCAATTTCACCAGCATCGGCAACACGAGCGATCAAGCTCTCGTTTGACGGGTCTATCACATCCAGTGTCTTGCCCGAAGACGCGGCCTGCCGAAGCCCGTTGATATAGAGGCCTTCTGCCACCTCATCGGGTCGATAAAACCGGCTGCCAGTAGATGCAATCGCGCTAGTGTTTTTCATGAGAGTATGATTTCCGGAGGGGATTGCGACTATTGTGCTGCGGCAGCGAAGTTGCCGTCATAGGCGGCCTGCAAGAGCGTCTTCATGCTGCTGAGTTCGATGGTGCGAGGATTGTTTTTGATCAAGCGTCCTATGCCAATGGCCTGTTCAGCGGTCCAGTCAATCTTGTCCTGTGGAAGGCCAAGTTCCTTCAATGTGC
>JAYTIG010000426.1:0-1355 GCA_043731995.1 Hyphomicrobiales bacterium | reverse complement strand
AACAGGCCAATTTGGCTCTGGCACGGCTGTTACCCAATTGTTATAGGACGCCTATTCAAGCGGGGATTCCACCATGATGAAGATCGTTTCCGGCAACTCGAACCGGCCGCTGGCGGAAGCGATTGGTGCCTATCTGGGCCTGCCTCTGGTGAAGGCGGTGGTGAAGCGCTTCAATGACATGGAAGTTTTCGTTGAAATCCAGGAAAACGTGCGCGGGCAGGATATGTTCATAATCCAGTCCACCAGTTTCCCCGCCAATGATCATTTGATGGAACTGCTCATCATCATCGACGCGCTGCGCCGCGCTTCGGCCAAGCGCATCACTGCGGTGATCCCCTATTTCGGTTACGCACGGCAGGACCGCAAACCCGGCCCGCGCACTCCAATCTCTTCCAAACTCGTGGCCAATATCATCACCCGCGCGGGCGCTGACCGCGTGTTGACGATTGACCTTCACGCCGGGCAGATTCAGGGCTTCTTCGACATTCCCACCGACAACCTATTCTCCGGTCCGGTGTTCGTGCGCGACATCAAGCACCACATGGATATCGCCAACACCATCGTTGTCTCGCCAGACGTGGGCGGCGTGGTGCGTGCACGCGCGCTGGCCAAGCGGCTGGATGTGCCGCTGGCGATCGTGGACAAGCGCCGTGAGCGTGCGGGTGAATCCGAAGTGATGAACATCATCGGCGATGTGACTGGCAAGAGCTGCATCCTGATCGACGACATTGTGGATTCTGGCGGCACATTGGTGAATGCGGCCGAAGCGCTGCTATCCAAAGGTGCCAAGGATGTGACGGCCTATATCACGCATGGCGTGCTTTCGGGTGGTGCGGTTTCGCGCATCACCGGCTCCAAGCTGAAGAACCTGGTGATCACTGACTCGATCCAGCCCACCGAAGCTGTGCGCGTGGCCAAGAACATCCGCGTCATTCCGATTGCCGCACTGCTGGGCGAAGCCATCGGCCGCACCAGCAGGGAAGAAAGCGTTTCGAGCCTGTTTGAGTGAGTGGCCTATTTAGCGGCGCGCGCGGCGTATTTGTCTACCAATGCGCGGATCATGCGCTGGTAGGGCACGTGCTGGCGTTTGGCCTCGCGCTTGAAAAACTCAACACTGCTCCGCGATAGGCTCAAGGTGACTTTCACCTTGTCTTCACGGAATACAAGTTCCGAGGGCTTCGGCAAAGAATCTTCGATGCGAACCAGCTTACCCAATCGCCCTGATGTATATTCAACTTGATGACGCTTCATATATTTTCCTTCCTTCGCGCCAATAGCCGGCGCCGATGATCCTGACCGCTGGACCTCTCAAGGTGTATCGTACAGTGCAAATGCCTCGTTCAGTCCAACCGATA
>JAYTIG010000425.1:0-3847 GCA_043731995.1 Hyphomicrobiales bacterium | reverse complement strand
TCACTCCCCCTTAACCTTCACATACTCCCCCGGCGCATCGCCCAGCGCTGTGAGGCCGCCTTCGCCCGGCACAGGCGCTTTCACCTTCTCGCCGCTCTTGGCGGAAATCCATTCCAGCCAGTTGGGCCACCAGCTTCCCGGCGTTTCATTGGCACCCGCCATCCATTCTTCCAGCGTGTCGGGCTCGGCATCATTCACCCAGAACTGATATTTCTTGAGCGCAGGCGGGTTCACCACGCCGGCGATATGGCCGGAGCCGGAAACCACCAATTTCACCGGCCCGCCGAAATGATCTTTCAGCCGGAACACCGAGGGCAATGGCGCGATGTGATCATCACGTGCTGCCAGATTATAGACTGGGATTTTCACCTTGCCCAAATCAATGCGTGTGTTTTCCAAAACCATGTTGCCATGAGAGAGGCGGTTGTTGAGATAGCATTCGCGCAGATAGAATGAATGCACGCCTGCGGGCATGCGCGTTGAATCACTGTTCCAATACAAGAGATCAAACGGCATCGGATCTTTGCCCAGAAGATAGTTGTTCACCACGCAAGACCAGATGAGATCATTGGAGCGTAACAGGTTGAAGGCATCGGCCATGCGGCTGCCGGGCAGATAGCCCTTGTCCTCCATGCGGCCTTCAATCCATTTCACTTGCTCGTCATCCACATAAACGCAGAGATCGCCCGCCAACTCAAAATCCACTTGCGTGGTGAAGAAGGTGGCAGCGCCCACGCGCGCGTCACCCTTTGCGGCCATGTAACCCAGCGATGCAGCAACCATGGTGCCGCCAATGCAGAACCCGATGGTATTGACCTTTTTCGCGCCCGTGGCTTCCTGCACCTTGGCAATGGCGGTGAGGAAGCCATCGCGCATGTAATCGCCAAAGCCCTTGCGCCCCTGCGCTTCCGAGGCATTGACCCAGGACACCAGAAAAACCGTAATTCCGTTTTCAACACAATATTTTACGAAGCTTTTCTGCGGCGTCAGATCAAGAATGTAAAACTTGTTGATCCAGGGCGGCACGATGAGCAGCGGAATCTCAAAAGCCTGTTCCGTGGTGGGGCTATATTGAATGAGCTCAAACACATCATTGCGGTACACCACCTTGCCCGGCGTCATTGCCAGATTGCGGCCCAGTTCAAAGGCGGTTTTGTCGGTCTGAGTGATATGCAAACGCCCATCAGGGTTTTTGAAGTCGCCCTCAAGTTTGTCCATGCCGCGCAACAGATTTTCGGCATTGGAAGCCAGTGTGGCCTTCAACACTTCAGGGTTTGAAGCCGGAAAGTTGGAAGGCGAAAAGGCGTTGAGCAACTGCTCCACATAGAACTTCGCTTTCAGCTTTTCATGTTCATCAAGCTCGGCATTGGCCACCATCTCCTGCGCCCATTTGGCGGCGATCAGATAGGCCTGCTTCATGAAATCAAAGATGGCGTTTTCCTGCCAGTCCTTGTCTTTGAACCGCTTGTCGCTGCGCGCAGGCTCAATCAAAGGCGTTACCTGGTTGCCCAGTGAGCGCGCCCAAGCGGAATGCCAGAGCATCGTAAGGCTTTGCCAAAGCTGCATTTGCGCGGCCATCAGCTTGGCTGGGTTCTTCTTGTAATATTCGGTGAGCGCGCCGAGCGTTTTGGCCACTTGCTCCATCGGCAGGATTTGGGTTTCCGCTTCCTTTTGCTGCACGTCGGTCCGCGCGGCGATCGTGCGGAAAAGCTCAGCCCCGCGCTGGAACACGAGGCTCATGTTCTGTGCCAGCTTCATCATGTCTGGCAGCTTGAATTCGGGTTGCACTTGCTTGGTGTCGGCCATGGGAAACTGCCTATCAGTTAATCGTGAATTTTTCATGGGCGGGCAGGCCTTGCAAGCGGTTTTCTGGACAAATCGGGCCTTTGCCGCCATAAGCAGCCGCACTTAAGGGAACAACATGACGAACGCATTGAGATTGGGCATTGCAGGCTTGGGAACGGTGGGAACCGGGGTGTTGGACATCCTTGGCGCCCATGCCGATCTTGTGGCCCAGCGCGCCGGGAAGCCGGTTAAAATCACCGCTGTTTCGGCCCGCTCCAAGGGCAAGCCACGCGGGCAGCATGACCTTTCCAAGCTTGAATGGCATGATGACCCGGTGGCTTTGGCCAAGTCTCTCAATATTGATGTATTTATTGAGCTGATCGGCGGCGACACGGGCCCTGCGAAAGATGCCGTGGAAGCTGCCATTGCGGCAGGCAAGCATGTCATCACCGCCAACAAGGCGCTGCTGGCCCATCATGGCGTGGGCCTCGCCCGCGGTGCCGAAGCCAAGGGCGTGGCGCTGAATTTCGAGGCCGCCGTGGCTGGCGGCATTCCGGCCATCAAGGTGTTGCGCGAAGGCCTGGCGGGCAATGCGCCCAAGCGTGTCTTCGGCATCATGAACGGCACCTGCAATTACATCCTCACCAAAATGGGCGAAGAGGGCCGCAGCTTTGATGATGTGCTGAAGGAAGCCCAGCAACTGGGTTATGCCGAAGCAGACCCCACTTTTGATGTCGGCGGTTTTGACACGGCCCACAAACTGGCCGTCCTCACGTCACTCGCTTTCGGCACGGAAGTGAACCTCCCGTCAATCAAGATTGAGGGCATCGAGAAAGTGGCCCTGGCCGATATCCGCAACGCGGCTGACCTTGGCTACAAGATCAAGCTCTTGGGCGTGGCCGTGGCCTATGACTCAGGCATTGAACAGCGGGTGCACCCAACCCTCATCAAGCGCGGCTCGCCCGTGTCTGAAACTGATGACGTGTTCAACGCCATTGTGGTGAAGGGTGATTTCGTGGGCGATCTCGTCCTCGAAGGCCGCGGTGCCGGTGCTCACCCCACGGCCTCTGCCGTGTTGTCAGACATTGTGGATATTGCCCGTGGCAACATCCGGCCCGCCTTTGGCATTCCTGCCACGGCCCTCAAGAAATACAAGAATTCTTCGCCTCGCGCCCATGAGGGTGGCTTCTATGTCGCGCTGGATTTGCACGACAAGCCCGGCGCCGTGGCTGCCATCGCCACAATTCTGGCTGATGCCAAGATCTCCATCGAAAGCATCGTCCAACATGGCAAGGCCGATGCCTCCGCCCCGCGCGCAACAGCGCAATTCATCTTGATCACCCATGATACGCTTGAGGCATCGCTTCAGAAGGCGATGGAAAAGATCGAGAAGGATGGCCATGTAGCAGGCCCGCCCCGGGTGATCCGCATTGAACGCTTCTGACACCGCCTTCCTCGGCGTCACACGCTCGCTCAAGGGCCAGATGTGGGAAGCGCGGCTGAAAGATCAGCGCTTGGCCGAAGCCATTGCGCAGAAACATGATCTGCCGGAAATCCTGGGACGTGTTCTCGCAGCGCGCGGTGTGGGGCTTGATGAGGTGGAGAGCTATCTCAATCCAACCCTGCGTGGGCTCATGCCGCAGCCGTCAAGTTTGATGGACTTGCAAAAGGGCGCAGCGCGACTGGCACAAGCCATCAACACGCGCGAAAAAATTGGCATCATCAGCGATTATGACGTGGATGGTGTTTCTTCTGCCGCACTGGCGCTGCGTTTCCTGCGCGCGGTGGGCCATGACGCGCATGTCTACATTCCAGACCGTGTGTCCGAAGGCTATGGCCCCAGCGAAAAGGCCGTTACGGCTTTGAAGGACGAGGGCACTTCGCTATTGCTGACACTGGATTGCGGCGTGCTTTCGCATGACCCACTGGCCCACGCCGCAGAATTGGGCCTCACCACCATCATTGTGGATCATCATCAGGCTGGTGCCGAGCTGCCAGAGGCCCATGCCGTGATCAACCCGAACCGGCAGGATGATATTTCGGGGCAGGGCCATCTCTGCGC
>JAYTIG010000424.1:0-1362 GCA_043731995.1 Hyphomicrobiales bacterium | reverse complement strand
AGATGAAACGGCAATGCCGTCAAGATCATAGTTGATCAACAGGCTTTCAGCTTTCAGGCCAGGAAGCGCGAAGCAGGACGTGTTGCTGAGGCGCGCTGTTTGGCTGCTGAAAATGGTTGCACCATCGAGCGCGCTTTCGAGCTTGCCGCGCAGCATCGATTGATCAAGTAATGGTTCTGCCGCCAGCGCGCCGAAGCCCGCAATGGCAGGGATGTTTTCGGTACCTGCCCGTCGACGCAGTTCCTGCCCGCCGCCTTGCAAGAGCGGCTCCACCACAAGCCCACCACGAATGACGAGCGCGCCAATACCTGCTGGCCCACCCACTTTATGTGCGCCAATCGTCAGCATGTCACAGCCCAGCAAGCCGAAATTCGCGGGCATTTTGCCAAAGGCCTGTACGGCATCGATGTGAAGCAGGTGCCCAGCAGCAGTTACACGCGGCGCAATGGTGCCCATGTCCTGCACCACGCCGGTTTCATTGTTGGCCAGCATGATGGAAACCAAAGCCTTTGGGCCTGCAAGGCAGGCGCCCAGCGCGTTCAGATCAATGCGGCCTTGAGCATCAACTGGAAGGATATCAACGGGCTTGCCACTGGCGCGCGCCGCAGCAAGCACGCTCGGGTGTTCAATGGCGCTGACCAAAATGCGTTTCACCGCCACACCGCGCAAAGCCATATTGTTGGCCTCAGTGCCCCCGCCGGTGAAGGCTATCATCTGCGGCAGGCAGCCCAGTTTGAAGGCAATCGCCTCGCGCGCATCATCCATGATCTTGCGCGCTGCCCGGCCCTCAGCATGAATGGAGGAGGCATTGCCGCCCTGTTCCATGGCCTTCAGCATCGCAGCCTTCACTGAAGGACGAAGCGGGCTTGTGGCGTTATGGTCAAGATAGGTTCTCACGCGCATGATCCTCAGGCGTTAGGCCTCACATGCCTATCCTTGGTTTGCTTGATCGAAGCGGCCAAGGCCAAGTTACGTTGTTCCACCACGTCTTCCAATGAGATGCTGTCCAGGAAATACATCATCTGCCGGCCAAGGGACGACCAAAGATCATGCGCGCAGCAGCGCTCGCCCTTGACACAGCCTTCAACGGCATCGCCCTCACAGCGCGTCACACGCAGTGGCTCATCCACGGCCATTATGACGTCGGAGAGGCGGATATCGGCGGCCTCGCGCGCCAGCACATAACCGCCACCCGGCCCGCGGGAAGAGGCAACAAGCTCTGCCCGCCTCAGCTTGCCAAACAGTTGCTCCAGATACTCCTGGGAAATATCCTGCCTTTCAGCAATATCAGCCAGCGGCACGGGGCGGCCCGCGCTGTTCTTGCCGATATCAATCATGGCCATGACCGCATAACGGCCCTTG
>JAYTIG010000423.1:0-3878 GCA_043731995.1 Hyphomicrobiales bacterium | reverse complement strand
TGGGGCATGGCAGGCAAGTCCATTCTTGACGAAATGCGTGGTACGCCTTTTCTGCCCATGATGATGCGGGCCTTCGGCACCAAGATCGGAAAGGGGGTATTCATGGATTCTGATGACATCACCGAGTTTGACTGCGTGACCATTGGCGATTTCACCTGCATCAATGCCGGCGCCGCGCTGCAGACCCACCTTTATGAAGACCGCTTGATGAAAGTCGGCCGGATCAAGGTGGGCAATGATGTCACCATCGGTGCAGGCTCTATTGTGCTTTACGACACCAACGTCGGCGATGGTGCGCAGATTGGCCCGCTCACTCTGGTGATGAAGGGCGAAGCCCTGCCGGCGCGTTCATCCTGGGTGGGCTCACCTGCCCAGCCGATGCGCCGAACGGTGTTGGCCCCATCTGCGCCATCGGTGGCAAAGCCTGTAATCGTTGGCGTTTGATCGGCTAGCGTTGCATTCGAATGCAGCGCCCTTCTTGCCGCCCGCAAGGAGTGTTTTGCAATTCATTGACTGAACGGCGTCAGCGCTTGTTCTTGTAATAGACGTCGAGGAACACAGCCAGCATCAACACAGCGCCCTTGATGACAAATTGCCAGCCGATATCGACGCCAAGAATCGACATGCCATTGTTCATGACGCCGATGATGAAGGCACCGATCACGGCACCAATCACCTTGCCCACACCACCCGTAACAGCGGCACCACCGATGAAGCAGGCGGCAATCACGTCAAGCTCCAGACCCTGGCCAGCTTTGGGCGTGGCTACATTGAGGCGCGCGGCATAGATCATGCCACCCAGGGCAGAAAGTGCGCCCATGATGGTGAAGATCTGGAACGTCAAACGTTCTGTGTTGATGCCCGAAAGCTTGGTGGCTTTTTCATTGCCGCCCAAGGCATAGATGCGGCGGCCAAATGTGGTGCGCGTGGTGATGAAGATAAAAAGGGCAATCAGCGCGCCCATCACCACCAGCACATTGGGCAGGCCCTTATAATAGGCCATGAGCCAACCAAAGCCGACGAAAGCAACCGCAATCAGGATGTTGCGGCCCCAAAAAATCTGCTGTGGTTCCTCTGCAAGACCATGGGCCAGCTGGGCGCGCCGCTCCAGAATGTTAAAATAGATCAGCGCCCCCGCAATCAGCAGGCCAACAATGACGGCCAGCATGTTGAAAGGGGCCCCAGCAACGGTGATGCTGAACAGGTCCGGCACATATCCGTTGGACAGGCCTTGGAACATTGTCGGGAACGGGCCAACCGAAGCGCCGCCCAGAACCTGCAATTCCAGGCCGCGGAAAATCAACATGCCAGCGAGTGTGACAATGAAGGCAGGGATCTTATAATAGGCAATAAAATAGCCCTGCACCGCGCCGATGGCCGCCCCAAATATCAGGCAGATGAGGGCGGTGGTAAATGGATCAATCTTGAACGGCAGGTTGGCGTCTTTGAAGAACGGCACCGTGCCCGTCATCAACAATGCGGCCATGCCACCTATGAAACCGGAAACCGAGCCCACCGATAAATCAATATGCCCTGCGATGATGACCAGCAACATGCCCAACGCCATCACAATGATGTAGGAATTCTGCAGGATGATATTGGTGAGGTTCACTGGCATGAACAACGTGCCATGCGTGGTGAACTGGAAGAACACCATGATGGCGATCAGGGCGATCAACAGCACATAGTCTCGCAAATGCGCCTTGATAAAGCTTGCAATGCTGGGGCTCTCGCTGGCGTTGGTGGGTGCTGCAGGCGTTGTCATTCTCAGTGTTCCCAGGATTTCATGATGGTGCGCATTATGGATTCTTGGCTGGCTTCGTGCGTTGGCATTTCACCCACAAAGCGGCCTTCGTTCATCACGTAGATGCGGTCTGTGATGCCGAGCAGTTCCGGCATTTCGGAAGAAATGACAATCACCGCCTTGCCGCTTTCGGCCAGCTTGTTGATGATGCCATAGATTTCAAATTTGGCGCCCACGTCTATGCCGCGCGTGGGCTCATCCAGGATCAATACATCTGGCCCGGAGAATAGCCATTTCGATAGAACAACCTTTTGCTGGTTGCCGCCAGACAGGTTCACGGTTGTTTGATAGACCGAGGAACTGCGGATGGCGAGATCCCGGCGGTATTTGTTGGCCACGGTAAGTTCTTGAAGATCGTCCAGAACCCCGCGTGTGGAAACGCCGTCCAGATTGGCCAACGTGATGTTGTGCTTGATATGGTCAATCAGAACCAGGCCATAGGTTTTGCGGTCTTCAGTGGCATAGGCCAGCCCCGCTTCCATCGCTTTGGGAATCGTTGACACATCCGCAAGTTTGCCATGCAGATAGGCCTCGCCCGTGATCTTCTGCCCATAGGCTCGGCCAAATAGCGACATGGCAAATTCCGTACGCCCTGCCCCCATCAGGCCTGCAATGCCCACCACCTCGCCAGCGCGAACGTTCAGGTTCACACCTTTGATCACCTGCCGGTCGGAGTGCAAAGGGTGATATACACTCCAGTTCTTGACTTCGAGAATGGTATTGGTGATCTTGGCTTCGCGCGGCGGGTAGCGCTCGGAAAGCTCGCGGCCCACCATCGCCTTGATAATGCGGTCTTCACTCACCTTAGCTGTGTGGGTCTCCAGTGTATCCACCGTCTTGCCATCGCGGATCACGGTGATGCGGTCTGCCACCTTCAGAACTTCATTGAGCTTGTGGGTGATGAGAATGGAAGAAATGCCCTGCGCCTTGAAACCCTTGAGCAATTCAAGCAGTGCATTTGAATCGGTTTCATTGAGCGAAGATGTTGGCTCATCCAGAATGAGCAGCTTCACCTTCTTGTTCAGCGCCTTGGCAATTTCAACCAGTTGCTGCTTGCCGGTGCCGATATTGGTAATCAGTGTGTTGGGGTGTTCATTCAGCCCGACTTTCTTGAGCAGTTCCTTGGTGCGGGCAAAGGCCTCGAACCAATTGATCACGCCATGTTTGGCGGTTTCCTGACCGAGGAAGATGTTTTCAGCAATGGAAAGCAGCGGCACCAAAGCGAGCTCTTGGTGAATGATCACAATGCCTGTGTGTTCGCTGTCTGAGATGGCGCGGAAATGCTGCGGCTTTCCTTCAAACAGAATTTCACCGTCAAAAGTGCCGGATGGATAAACGCCGGAAAGCACTTTCATTAGCGTGGATTTGCCGGCGCCGTTTTCGCCCACCACGGCGTGAATCTCAGCCGGCAGAACATTCAAGTTCACGTCAGTCAACGCCTTCACACCGGGGAAGGTCTTGGTGATATTGCGCATTTCAAGAATGGGCTGCATTGCCCCACATTGCTCCCGCCAACCCGGCAGCTTCATGCTGCTCTTGCGTTCATGTTTAAACAAAAATATGGGCCCCGCAAGTGAACTTGCGAGGCCCGCAGATCAAATCCGCCTACTTCAGCTTGTCGGCAGCGATATAGCCGGAATCAACCAGAAGCTTCTGGATGTCATCCTTGCCGACGGCAACTGGCACCAGAAGGTTCGACGGAACAACCTTGACCTCATTATTGTAGGTCTTGGTGTCGTTGATTTCCGGTTCCTTGCCCTGCAGTGCAGCATCCGCCATCTTGGCGGTCACCTTGGCAAGTACTCGCGTGTCCTTGAACACAGTAGAATACTGCTCGCCAGCGATCATGGCCTTGACCGAAGGCACTTCGGCGTCTTGGCCGGTGACAATCGGGAAGTCCTTGCCAGGCGCATAGCCTACGCCCTTCAGCGAGGAGATAATGCCGCGTGACAAGCCATCATAAGGCGAGAGAACCGCATTCACCTTGTCCTTGGTATAGGTCGAGGACAGGAGGTTATCCATGCGGGCCTGAGCCACAGCACCGTCCCAACGCAGCGTGCCAACCTTGTCCATG
>JAYTIG010000422.1:0-1372 GCA_043731995.1 Hyphomicrobiales bacterium | reverse complement strand
CCAATGCGATCACCAGCTCTTTGGCGCCTTTGGCCTTGGTGTCCATATCTGCAACATAGCCGCCTGCGATCACGCCATTCACCGGCCCGCGCAGCATGAGCGTGGCCACGCTTTCCTCGCGGAATTTTGTGGCGCAGAAACCGAGCAGAATGAGACCAGCAACGAACAGCACGGTGTTGCGGCGGCGCATTGCCATCAGGCCGCATGACAAGGCGAAGAGGATGAAGGTTAGAAGCAACGAGGGCTCATCGTGAAGCTGGAAATAAGTCCAGTTTCCGGCGATGAGAAACATGGGCGCATAAAGCAACAAGTGTTGCTCTTGTTCCTTCAGGGCAGCCAGCACAGAGCGCAACATTGCGGCAAGATCAAGTGAGGGCAGAACCAGCGTGCGCCCCTGCCCTTTTACACCTTGCCCAACTGTGCTACCGAGCGCCTCAATGGCCATCAGTGCCACTCCCCGCTACTGATCTAAGAGGAATTTTCAACCGATGTCATCGGCAGAATCACCCATCACCCGCTTTGCGCCCTCGCCCACCGGCTATCTGCATATTGGCGGGGCACGCACCGCCTTGTTCAACTGGGCCTATGCGCGCGGCCACAAGGGCAAGATGTTGCTGCGCATTGAAGATACCGACCGGGAGCGTTCAAACCCTGCCGCCGTTGATGCCATTCTCGATGGCCTGAAGTGGCTGGGCCTGGAATGGGATGGCGATGCGATTTCGCAATACAGCCGAATGCAGCGCCATGCTGACGTGGCGCATGAGTTGTTGAAGGCCGGCAAGGCTTACTATTGTTATTGCTCGCCAGAAGAACTCGCCGCCATGCGCGAAAAGGCCGAAGCCGAGAAGCGCCCCATCCGCTATGATGGCACATGGCGAGACCGTGACCCTTCTACCGCCCCTGCCGGTGTGAAACCGGTGATCCGTTTCAAGTCTCCGCAAGAGGGTGAAACCGTCATCCTTGACAATGCGCAAGGCCGTGTTGTGATCCCCAACAAGGATTTGGATGACCTCATCATCCTGCGTTCAGATGGCAACCCCACTTACAATCTCTCGGTGGTGGTAGATGACCATGACATGAATGTCACCCATATCATCCGCGGGGTTGACCATCTCACCAATGCCGCGCGGCAGACGCAGATCTATCTCGCCCTGGGCTGGCAGGTGCCGAACATGACGCATGTGCCGTTGATCCATGGGCCAGATGGCGCCAAACTCTCCAAGCGCCATGGGGCCTTGGGCGTGGAGGCATACCGTGCCATGGGCTATTTGCCTGCCGCACTGCGCAACTATCTCGCCCGTCTGGGTTGGAGCCATGGCGATGACGAGATTTTCTCGACGGATGAGCTGGTGCGCTGGTTTGATTTGGACGG
>JAYTIG010000421.1:0-3879 GCA_043731995.1 Hyphomicrobiales bacterium | reverse complement strand
TGCGCATGATGTGCCCACCAACAACCAGTGCGGCCAGACAATCCAACAAGAACAGCAAGGCGGCCAGAATGAAGAGCGGTCGCGCATAGGCGACGGTTGCAGCAGGTGTGAGCGGCTTGGCGCCAAGGTTTGCAGGCAGAGCCACCAAGTCTTTCGCTGCAATCTTCAGATTGATTGCAGCGCTGGCACCTCCACGGGAATAAAGGCCCGCAGGCGTTTGCGCTGTCGCGGTAGCGGAGGCCATATCTTTGACGGGGATGGGCTGCACTTGCGCTAAGGGTGAAACAAGTTCGCCAGTGCCCATCATCAACAGGCGCGGGGCAAAATCACCCTCTGTCAAAGTTGCAGCCCCTTGTGCGCCCAGGCTTCCTGCTGCCGGAGCCAGCGCAAGGAAGCGCTGCATCATTTGGGCATAGGTGCCAGTGAGCGGAAGGTTTGACCAATCGGCATTGGCTGTCACATGCACCAGAATGATGCGGCCATTGCCTTGTTTTGCAGAGGTGATGAGCGGCGTGCCATCGGCCAGGCTCGCCCAGGTTTTCGCCGACAAATCCACATCCGGCTCGGCCAAAACCTGGCGCGTGATTGAGGTTTGCGGGTCGGGCACAAGGCCTGCCAGAGGGCTCTGGCTCGCGAATTCCTTGATCGTTTGCGGCGTTTCCCAACTGAGCGCGCTGCCCAGATTACGGTCGCCTTCACGCAGTTGAACAGGCAACAGATCATCCTTGCTTGCAGCCAAATGTGGCCCGGCAAAGCGCAACAATAGGCCGCCTTTTTTCAGCCAGGCGGCAATTGCGTCATGATCGGCCTTGGGCAGCGTTCCCACATCGGCCAGCACCAGCATCGAGAGGCCTTGATCGAGCGCAGCTTTCAACTCGCCGCCATTTTGAGGTTGGGTAATTTCAGCACCATCGCCCAAGGCGGTGGTGATGTAATGCTGGGCAGAAAGCAGCGGCTGGTTGGCGGCATCGGCGCTGCTCGTCATCAGGGCCACTGTCTTGCGCCGCCAAGTGTCATCAAGCAGGGCCTTAGCGGCAGCGTGGCTTTCATTCTTGATGGTAATGGATTGGATTTGATTGCGCAGTTCAACCGGCAAGGCGAGGTGCACATTCTTTTCAGCTGCCGTGTCGAATGCGACGG
The DNA here is from genome assembly GCA_043731995.1 of Hyphomicrobiales bacterium. Lineage (GTDB taxonomy): Bacteria > Pseudomonadota > Alphaproteobacteria > Rhizobiales > Aestuariivirgaceae > Aestuariivirga. The sequence continues at coordinate 2,739 of JAYTIG010000421.1, read as the reverse complement.
GCGCTTCGGCCAGAATGCGGCCATCACCGGCCTGGGCTTGCAACGTGGCATTGGCGGGTGCGCCACTGGCCCGCAGCACATTCACCACAACAACGCCGCCTTCGAGCTTCGGGGTGCCCAAGGCCAGCGGTGGCTGTTGCGAGGGAAGAGTGAGAATTGTGGTGGGGGCCAGTGTGCTCAGGCCTGCAGCAAAACTTGCGCCTGTGGCGGCATCCAGACCATCGCTTAGCCATATCGCTTGGGAAGGTTTGGGCGCAAGATTGGCGCATGTTGCGAGAGCCTTGCCTCGATTGCTGGGCAAAGCATTGGGCAGCAAGGCACGCAGGCGGGTGGCGGCATCTGTTGCGCTGTGGGCTATAGGCGTTTCAGGCGCGCTGGTTCCCACCACATAGACCAAGCGGCCCTTCGCTTCAGCTAAGATGTTTTGTGCCGCTTCCTGCCGCTGTGGCCAATCCTTGGCCGCTGCCCAACCGTCATCGATGATCAGCAACAACGGGCCATAGCTGGATGAAACCAAGGGTTCCCCGTTGCGCTGGAAGGGATGGGCCACAGCGAAAATCAATATGGCAGCCAGTGCCAATCGCAAGAGCAGCAGCCACCAGGGCATCTTGTCTGGCGTATGTTCCACATTCTTGAGGCGCGACAGGATTTCAATGGGAGGGAAAGCCTGCTCGCGCGGGCGCGGTGGCGTGGCACGCAGCAGCCACCAGATCACCGGCAAGGCCAGCAAGGCCCACAGCGCCAAGGGTTGCTCAAATGTCAGTGTACGGATGAAATCACCCATCACAGCGCCAGCCTTTGGTAGAGCGCCAGGACAGTTGCAGCGAGAGGCTGGTCGGTGCGGTGCAAGTTGAAACTCCAGCCCAGCTTTCTGGCCATATTATGCAGTGCATTGCGGTGGGCGCTGAAAGCTTCCTGATAAGCCTTGCGCAAGCCTTCCGCCCGGGTGGCGCGGTAACGGGTCGCCACGTCGAGCCCGATGAAATCCATGCGGCCATCATAGGGCAGGGATTCTTCCGCCGGGTCTGTCACCTGCACCAAGTGGCCGTGCATGCCGCTGGATGCGAGGGCGGTGAGTGATTTTTCAATGGCTGCGGGCTCATCCAGAAAATCTGAAACAAGCAACACGCTGGATCGGCGCTGGATGAGATTTGGCTGTGGCAAATTATTGCTGGAACCTTGCGAGAGGCCCAGCGCCAATCTGGAAAGCATGTGGCGGCCATAGGAGGCGCGTTCACCTGAGCCCAGCAGGCCCACACGCTCGTGGGCGCGCAGGGCCAGCGCTGCCATGGCGAGCGCCAGAATTTCGGCATGGTGGCGTTTGGTTTCAGTTGCCAGATGTGATTTGAATTCCATGCGTGGGCCCAGGCTGGCCCAGAGCCACAGCGTGTTGGCGGCTTCCCATTCATTCTCGCGGATCAGCGTGTCGTCACCCTTAGCGCTTTTGCGCCAGTCGATACGCTGCGTGGAATCACCAAATGTATAGTCACGGTAGGCCCAGAATGTCTCGCCCGCCCCGGCGCGGCGCAAGCCGTGAGAACCCATCATCACGGTGGCCGCAATGCGCTCGGCCTTCACCACGAGGGGCGGCAGTGCGGCGCCCAATTGGCGAGCGCGGAATTCTGATTGATGGGCTGGCGCGTATGGCATTAGACCAAGCTCAAACTCACCGTCATGCTCGCGAAAGCGGGCATCTCTGTTGTGGTCTGGGTAACTGAGATTCCCGCTTTCGCGGGAATGACGAAATTTTTTTGTGAGATTCTGAGAGGCATATTGTTAGCTCAAAGTGCCAGCCAATTTCGCAATCAGCCCGGGCAGGGTAATGCCATCGGCGCGGGCCGCGAAGCTCAGCGCCATGCGGTGCTTGAGCACAGGCTCCAGCAACAGCTTTACATCTTCAACAGAGGGCGAGAGCCGCCCCTGCAGCAATGCGCGGGCCTTGGCGCAGAGCATCAGGCTTTGTGCGGCGCGGGGGCTGGGCCCCCACGACACAGCCTCATTGATATAACTGGCAGCGCCGTCGCCTGGCCTTGCAGCGCGCACGACGTTGAGAATGGCGCTTGTCACTTGCTCTCCCACGGGCACATCGCGCACCAGACTTTGGGCTTCACGCAGACTGGTCTCATCCATCACTGCGCGAGCAGGGCTTTCGGTTTGGCCAGTGGTGGCGAAGAGCATCTGCCGCTCTGCTTCCAGCGAGGGGTAAGTGATGTCGATTTGAACCAAGAAGCGATCCAATTGCGCTTCTGGCAGGGGATAAGTGCCTTCCTGCTCAATCGGGTTCTGCGTGGCGAGAACATGGAAAGGATCTGGCAAGTCATGGCGCTGGCCAGCCACCGTGATGTGATGTTCCTGCATCGCCTGCAACAAAGCCGATTGCGTGCGTGGTGAAGCGCGGTTGATTTCATCAGCCATCAGCAGCTGGCAAAAGACGGGGCCGGGCACGAAGCGAAAGGCGCGGCGGCCCTTTTCGCCTTCATCAAGGATTTCAGCACCGAGAATATCCGAAGGCATCAAATCCGGCGTGAACTGGATGCGCTTTTCAGAAAGGCCGAGCACAGTTCCCAAAGCCGCAACCAGTTTGGTTTTGGCCAGCCCGGGCGCGCCGACGATCAGCGCATGGCCGCCCGCGAGAATAGCCGTTAAAGCAAGGTCAATGACCGCTTCCTGGCCGAAAACCACCTCGCCCAGCGCCTTTCGGGCTGCCTGCAAGTTTTCGGCGGTTTGATCCATTGCTTC
>JAYTIG010000420.1:0-1373 GCA_043731995.1 Hyphomicrobiales bacterium | reverse complement strand
AACCAGGGCAGGATGCCGCCAAACAGCCTTGCGCGCGTTGTCCGCTGCACCACATAGAAGGAGGTGCAAATCAGCGCGTTGCCACCAAAGGCGAAAATTACTGCTGAAGTATGCAAAGGCCGCAAGCGGCCAAAATTGAGATAGGGTCCGAAATTCAAATCCGGCCACGCCAGCTGGCTGGCAATGATGACACCTACCAAGAAGCCGACAACGCCCCAGAACATGGTGGCGACAACGCCATAGCGAATCACTTCATCCATGTAACCCGAAGTATCTTCAGGCTGGGCCTTGCCTGAGAAATCGGTGTTGCGCCATAGAACGATGGCCCCGATTAGCAATGTGGCAAATATGATCCAAAAATGGGCCCTGAATTGAGGATCCTGGCCCAAGGCCGCCCCCAACAGCGCCAGAAATGCAGCCCCTGCGACTGCCAATGCTGAAGACGCTTTCTTCATGTATGCAACCTTTCCAGCCCTTCTCAATAGTTTCCCGGAGCAAGCCCCCTGCTCCGACAACTCCTGTCCCACAGTTGTTGCGGTGCAGCTTTGATCTGGATCAAGGATTAACTCGTGGTGTGAACCTATTTTCCACCACTACGCCACTTACCATGCAGAACAGCCATGTTGATATTGAAGCCGACAAGGCTTCTCCCAAAGCTAACCTCGCCCGCGACTTCCGCGATAATCTGGCAAGGCAAGTTCAGCTATGCAATCGTCTTGAAGCTCTTGCTGATGGTTTGCCCGCCGAGCTCAATGTGCAGGAATGCCTTTATATCGTGCAAAGCCTCGTTCCTTCCTTGGCTGATGCCCATCGTTTTGAAGAGCAAAAAGTCTACCCTGTTCTGGGCGGCGTGATCGGAGACATTGCAACAGTCTCCATGATAGAACGGCTTAAGTACGAGCACATGGGCGACGAAGACTATGCCGAACATGTGGCTGATACGCTGCGAGATTTCCTGAAAGACCGGCACTCTGCAAATGTGGAAAGCATGGCATGGATGTTGCGGGGCTTTTTTGAGGCCATGCGGCGACATTTGGCCTTTGAGCAAGAACATGTACTTCCTTTGCTTGAGGCGAAATTGGCCCAATGACACTCAATGTTGAGCGCATCTTGGCGCAGCAAGGCTCCGGCCTGCCGCGTTACACAAGCTATCCGCCCGCCAACCACTTCAAGCCCGGCGGTGGCATGTTACTTTTGCCAGCCATGACCGAAGCGGCGCGCAAGGCGGATTTGGTTTCAATCTATATCCACATTCCCTTCTGCGACCGGATGTGCTGGTTCTGCGGCTGCCACACCAAGCAGACGCTGCGCTATGAGCCTGTTGCGGATTATGTCAAAACTCTTGCAGCGGAAATCGCCCTGTGGAGGAGCCA
>JAYTIG010000419.1:0-1377 GCA_043731995.1 Hyphomicrobiales bacterium | reverse complement strand
GCGCAACATCAGCAATGGCACAATGACGATAAGCAGCAGGCCCACAATCGCATGCACCCAGATGGGCGGGCTGTAAGCGGCCTCAAGCCCGAAGATCGAGCCCACACCAACCACGCAGGCAAACAACATCACAAACCACGTTGCTCCATCGCCGGCATCAGCAAAACTGTAGGATAACCCGCAATTCGAACATTTCTGGGCCACAGTGAGATAGCCATCAAACAAACGCCCCCGCGCACAGCGGGGGCATTTGCCTCTCAGACCCGTCTGGGCCGGAGAGAAATCGGGATAGAAGTTGTCGCTCATTATTCGAGCGGCATCAGGCCGCCGTGGTTGCCCCAGACGTAAATGCACACAAACAGGAACAGCCAAACCACGTCTACGAAATGCCAATACCACGCGGCAGCTTCAAAGCCGAAATGTTGCTTGGGGGTGAAATCACCCTTCATGGCGCGGAACAGGCAGACGATCAGGAAGATCGTGCCAATGATCACGTGGAAGCCATGAAAGCCAGTGGCCATGAAGAAGGTGGAGCCGTAAATGTTGCCGCCATTGGCATTGTTGAAGGCAAAGGCCGCATGGGCATATTCATAGGCCTGCACGGATGTGAAGATCATGCCCAGAATGATGGTGAGCGCCAGCCCGCGGATCAGGCCCTTGCGGTCATTGTTCAAGAGCGCGTGATGCGCCCAGGTCACCGTGGTGCCTGAAGTGAGCAGGATCATGGTGTTGAGCAATGGCAGATGGAACGGATCAAATACCGTTGTGCCATGCGGCGGCCAAACGCCACCTGTGGCCAGAACGCGCGCCGCCAGCTTGGCTTCGCCGGTAAACAACGAGGCATCAAAGAAGGCCCAGAACCAGGCCACGAAGAACATCACTTCTGATGCGATGAACAACAACATGCCATAACGCAAGTGAAGTGAAACCACAGGTGTATGATCGCCCGCATTGGCTTCCTTGATCACATCACGCCACCACATGAACATGGTGTAGAGCACCAGCAGCAAGCCGATGATCAGCACGTAGGGTTTGGAACCATGCATCCAGTTGATTGCACCAACGGCCGTGACAAAGGCCGAGATCGCCCCCACGAAGGGCCACCAGCTGGGCTGAACCAAATGATAGTCATGATGTTTGGCATGTGAATCAGCCATGTATGTCGCTCCTCAGGTCAATTGGTCGCCTGCGCCACTTGCGGCGCCTCGGCGGGATAAAACGTGTAGGACAAAGTGATTTCTTCAACGCCGCGCCCATCGGCATCATTCAAAATGGCGGGGTCAACGAAAAAAACCACGGGAAATTCAGCGCTCTCGCCCGGCTTCAAGACTTGCTTGGTGAAGCAGAAGCATTGGATCTTGTCAAAATAGGCCCCCA
>JAYTIG010000418.1:0-3891 GCA_043731995.1 Hyphomicrobiales bacterium | reverse complement strand
TGACAACAAATTGCCAGCTGCCATAGGGATCAAAATCAATCTGGATGTAACTCACCAGCCCCGCCACATTGTAGATGAGCAGGATGAGAAACAGCGGCATGACGGCGCGCGAAAGCCGCAAGCCGCCGCGATAGAAAAAGGCCAGCGAGACAAAAAACAAAGCATCGCAAATCGCAGGCTCGAATTTCACATAGAAGGAGCTGAGAAATGTCAGTGCCACCGCCACATGCCCCAGCCGCAGCGCCAGTGGCGTGGGCCCGCTGCGGCTTTCTGCAAATCTATCGGTAGTGATCGACATGGCCTCGATTGGGCCTTTCCGGCAGGCTGGCTTGAAATTGCAATTCTTGCCGAAGTGTAAAGATTGAGGGTTAACCAATCCTTGCCGGATGGCCTCAACCGATGGATTGCAGGGCCGGGAAAGTCTCGATCAGCCAATAGGCAATGCTTTGCATCCAGCCCGTGAGGAACATCAGCCCAGCCACCACCAGCAGCGCGCCCATCAGTTTTTCCACCATTCCCAGGCCTGATTTGAAACGCCCGAAGAATTGCAGAAAGCCATTGATGCCCGCCGCCGCAACAAGAAAAGGAATGCCAAGGCCAAGCGAATAGACAAAGAGCAAAGCGGCCCCCTTGCTCACACTCTCGGTGCTGGCGGCGATGGAAAGGATGGCGGCAAGCACAGGGCCAATGCAGGGCGTCCAGCCAAAGGCAAACGCAAGGCCGATGGCATAGGCTCCCATCAGGCCCACGGGCTTTGCATCCTGCTGATAGCGCGCTTCGCTTGAGAGAAACGCCAGCTTGAACACGCCAAGGAAATTCAGCCCCATGACGATGATGAACACACCAGCGATTTGCGCCAGCAGATGTTGCTGGCTTTTGAGCAGCAGGCCCACATAGGAGGCCGTGGCCCCAAGTGTCACAAACACCGTGGCAAAGCCCAGCACAAAGGCAAGTGCGGCCAGCATCACCTGCCTGGTGTTGCTGCGGCTTTCGCGCTTCAGATCATCCAACGAAACACCGCTGATGAAAACCAGATAGGGCGGCACCAAAGGCAGCACGCAGGGGCTGAGAAAGGAAAGAGCGCCCGCAAAAGCCGCTGCACCCCATGATATGTTCAGATCCATCCGTTCGCCTTGCTTGTGTGACAGAGCGAGCATTTAGCCCAATCGTGCCTTGGGGCGTAGCGCAAATTGTCTCACGCTTGCGTGAGGTGTGAAAACGCGAAAACCGCCGGATTGCTGGTTGCCAAGCCAAGCTCCGCCACAGCCCCTTGCATGGGGAACGCGCTGCTGTAAGTTTAAATCGTTTAAACCCACGCAGGAGCCAGCTTTAGATGCCGGATACAGGGGACAAGCGCATTGAGTTAAGTGTCGAAGGCCAAATCGCCACCATCCGCATCAACCGGCCGGAGAAACTGAATGCGCTGGATTTTGAAATGGTGCTGGCTTTGGAGCGCGCAGCTGTATTGGCTGACAACGAGGCTGCGGTGCGTGCCGTCATCATTACAGGTGCTGGTGAGAGATCTTTCTGCGCGGGTGGTGACATTGAACAATGGTCAAGCTGGAGTGCCGAAGACTTTGCGATGAAATGGGTGCGCCAGGGCCACCGTGCCTTTGATGCGCTGGCCCGCCTGCGCCATCCGCTCATTGCCGCCATCAACGGCCATTGCCTGGGCGGCGGGCTGGAAGTGGCCATCACCGCAGACCTGCGCATTGCCGAAGACCATGTAAAACTGGGCCAGCCGGAATCCGGCCTCGGCATCATTGCCGGCTGGTCTGGCACGCAGCGCGCGGTTCGAAGGCTTGGTGCGCAACTGGTGCGGCGCATGGCATTGGCAGGTGAAGTGTTTGATGCGGCAACTTCGCTCTCGCTGGGCTTGGTGGACAAGGTGGTGCCAAAGGGCACCAGCCTTGAAGCCGCCAAAGCTCTTGCCACGCAGATAGCGGGCCGCAGCCCCTCCGCCACGCGTCTCACCAAACTCTTGATCAATGCCGCTGAAGGTGAAGAGAAAGAAGCTGCCCTTGAAACCATAGGCGGCTTCATCGCCGCAGACAGCGCCGACCTCGCCAAGGGCCTTGAAGCCTTCCGCAACAAGCGCAAGGCGGAGTTTTAAAGGGCTCGTCGAAGCGCCCTTCTCTGCCTCATGCTGAGGTGCATCGCAAAGCGATGCCTCGAAGCATGCGATGCAAATTCCGAACATCGGCGCACCCTTCGAGGCCGCCTGTGGCGGCACCTCAGGGTGAGGGCAGAGACGAACAACCAAATGCAACTTTGAAACAACAAAAAAGCCCGCTGTTTCCAGCGGGCCTTGAATTCATATTCGCGATCTCAAGCTGCAGCCACAGCTCTGCCCGCCAGCACACTGACGAGATGGGCGCGGTAATCTGCCGTGGCATGCATATCCGACAGCAGGCCCTTGGCCGAAATCTTAACACCCGTTGCGGCTTTGGATGAGAAATCCTTGTTCAGCGCTGCTTCAATGTCGGCCGCGCGGAAAGCACAAGGCGCAGCACCCGTCACACCCACACGCGCTTTGCCCTTGCCATCCTGGCTCACAAATATGCCAACCATGGCATAGCGTGAAGCCGGGTTGGGGAACTTCTGATGCGCAGCCTTCTTCGGAATGGGGAAGTGTACGGCCGTGATAATTTCACCTGCCTTCAACGCTGTTTCAAACATGCCAGTGAAGAACTTGTCAGCATCTATCTTGCGCTTGTTGGTTTCAATCGTGGCGCCAAGGCCCAGACAGGCGGAAGGATAATCCGCCGCCGGGTCATTATTGGCGATGGAGCCGCCAATGGTGCCCTTGTGGCGCACATGAACGCCGCCAATCTTGCCTGCCATTTCGGCCAGCGCCGGAATGGCTTTCTTGACTTCCTTCGACGTGGTCACTTCCTGGTGCGTTGTGCCGGCCTTGATGGTGACGGCAGTTTTCGACACCTTGATGCCGGAGAAGCCCTTGATGGCTGTGAGGTCAATCACATCCGTCGGTGTCGCCAAGCCCTGTTTCATGGTGGGCAAAAGCGTGTGCCCGCCCGCAAGATATTTGCCGTCCTTGGCTTTCTTGAGCATGGCCGCTGCTGCTGTCGTTGTGGCAGGGCGGTGATAATTGAAGTTTTCCATTTTCTGTTCCTCCCTGCTCTCTTACTCTGCGGCCTTCTTCATGCCAAATGCCTGCATCGCATTCCAAACAGTCAGCGATGTGGCAGGCATGGCAATCTCGCGAACGCCAATGGCATTGGTGATGGCATTGATGACCGCCGGTGGAGAACCAATCGCACCTGCTTCGCCGCAACCCTTCATGCCCATCGGATTGGTGGGGCATGGGGTGCAGGTGAAACCCAGCTTGAAGTTGGCAATCGATGGCATGTTGCGCGCGCGCGGCATGGCGTAATCCATATAAGAGCCTGTCAACAGCTGGCCCGAGTCTTCATCATAGGTGCAGCCTTCCATCAGCGCCTGGCCAATGCCCTGTGCAATGCCGCCATGCACCTGGCCTTCAACAATCATCGGATTGATGAGATTGCCGAAGTCATCAACGCAAGTGTAGGCCGCAATTTCAGTGTGGCCGGTTTCGGGGTCAACCTCCACTTCGCAGATGTGAACACCAGCGGGGAACACGAAGTTGGCCGGGTCATGGAACGCGCTCTCCTTCAGGCCAATTTCAATCTCGGAGGTGTTGAACTTGTGGCCGAGATAGGATTGCAGCGCCACTTCACCAAAAGCCATTTTCTTGTCAGTGCCTTTGACTGTGAAGCTGCCGTCTTTGAACACCACGTCATCAACTGAAGATTCCATGACAGCAGCAGCCACCTTCTTGGCCTTGGCCACAATCTTGTCCAAAGCTTTGGAAATGGCATGCATGCCAACTGCACCTGAGCGCGAGCCATA
>JAYTIG010000417.1:0-3903 GCA_043731995.1 Hyphomicrobiales bacterium | reverse complement strand
GCGGCGGCGGTCCGTTGCCGCAACAACCTCACCTTCGGCAATACAGATCAAGGCATCGTGGGCGACGTAGTCATCGGGTGTTGCAAAATAGCATTCGTTGGTGGCCACCAGGGGAATGTCGTGGGCATAGGCAAGTTCGATGAGGCTGGGCTCTGCGGCCTTTTCGGCTTCAATGCCATGGCGTTGCAGTTCGATATAGAGATTGTTTGCAAATAGCGGCTTCAACCGCACCAGAATTTCCTCGGCCTGTGACCGCTGGCCTTGTGCCAAGGCGGCATTAATGGCGCTTGATGGGCCGCCCGAGAGACAAATCAGGCCTGATGCATGGACGACAAGTTCCTCAAAGCTCACATGTGGCTCTGCATTGGGTGCGTCCTGCATGAATGCAGCCGAAGAAAGTTTCATCAGGTTGCGATAGCCCTGCTCGTCCTTGGCGATCAGCAACAGCGATGCGAAACGGCGCAGGCCTGCGGCTTGCTGAAATTTGGCCAGGCCTTCTGCTGGCGGGTTGAGATCAACCTTCAGCTCCAATCCAATGATAGGCTGGATGCCCTTTTCGGCCATGGCTTCGGAGAATTCGAGTGCTCCGAAAAGGTTGTTGGAATCCGTGATCGCCAGCGCCGGCATCTTGGCATCTTTGGCCAGGCCCGCGAGCTTCTTGATCGGCAAAGCGCCTTCGGACAAAGAATAGGAAGAGTGATTGCGCAGATGGATAAAGGTGGGGGTGGCCATCGGGCGAGTTTAGCGATTCCCTGAAACGTTCGACAGCACGAAATCAGTTTTTCCGCACAATGCAGGGCGCGCCACTGGCTTTCAGCTTTTCGCAAGTAGAGGTAGCCGATTCACGCGAATTTTCGCCCAGCATCACGTAAGTCAGGCGGCGCGACCCGCGTGAGAGATTCCGCTTTCTGACAATAAGTGGATCCCGATTGGCCAGCACACCGGGGAAACGCAGCTTCAGGCGGCGGAACATGACCACTGCCGTATTCTCGTTAAAATTGACGGCCAGCAACGCACCCCAAGGGGCGGAAGGAGCAGAGCGGATTTGACTGCCCACCTGTTCCTGATTCCTCGTGGCCAGGGCAACACAATTGGCGGCAAAGTCCGGTGCAGAACCAATGGGAGGAATCGGAAACTCGGCGACGACTTCGCGCCATTCGTCCGCCTGATGGCCAGTGATAAATGCTACGTAGTCCCGCGTCTCCTCTGGCAGGCCGCCCTTGCCGCCCAGCCAGTCAGTGATACGTTGTTCACCTGCGTTGTAAGCTGCTGCCGCCAAGCCCATGTTGCCGAGTGTCTTTTTCAGTTCGGCCAAATAAGCGGCAGAGGCCGCCACTGCGGCGATGGGGTCAAAGGGGTCAGTCAGCCCGTGCTTGGCAGCTGTTTCCGGCATGAATTGGGCGATGCCCTGCGCACCCTTGGATGACACCACATTGGGATCAAACAAGCTTTCGCGCCACAGGAGGCGCGCGAAGAATGAAGGATCGATATTGTTGGCCTTGGCCTGGTTTTCTGCTGCAGCGCAGACGCGGACAGCAAGGGCTTCGCGTGGCTCGGGTGTAGCTGCAGCTGCCAATGGCCACAATATTCCCGCAGCCACAAGGCTAGTCTTCCACCAACGTGCCATTGGTGAGCCTTACCACGCGGTTCAGGCGGCGGGCAAAATCAACGTTGTGCGTGGCGATCAGTGCGCCCAACCCCTCCTCGCGGATCAGGCGCACAAATTCATGATGCACTAATTCACTGGTGGCAGGATCGAGATTGCCTGTTGGCTCATCGGCCAAAAGCAACAAAGGCCGGTTGGCGATGGCACGGGCGATGGCCACACGCTGCTGCTCGCCACCCGAAAGCTCGGCGGGGCGGTGGTCAAGGCGATGCGAGAGATTCAAGCGGTCAAGCAATTCGCGGCTACGCGCGGCTGCAGCCTCTTTGCTGGCACCTGCGATGAGTTGCGGCATCATCACATTCTCCAGCGCGGAGAATTCTGGCAGCAGGTGATGAAACTGATAAACAAAGCCAATACCAATACGGCGCACGGCAGTTTTGGTTTTGTCGTCCATCTCCGTGCAGTTCTGGCCCGCTATCCAAACTTCGCCTGCCGTTGGCCTTTCCAACAAGCCAGCAATGTGGAGGAGCGAAGACTTGCCCGCCCCAGATGGGCCGATGAGGCCGACAATCTCGCCCGGGTTCACAGTGAGGGAAAGGTCGCGGAATATCTGCAATGCAGTTTCACCCTTGCCGAAAACACGGGCGATGGATTTCAATTCCAATGCTGGCTTCAAAATCATTCGTAGCGCAGCGCCTCTACGGGATCGAGTTGCGCGGCTTTCCATGACGGATAAAGCGTGGCGAGGAACGAAATCAACAGTGCGAAAACCACTACATATAAAGTCTGTGTGTAGTCTATCCTGGCCGGAAGCTGGGCAAGGTAATAGAATTCCGGATTGAACGGATCCACACCCGAAATCCATTGAATGGCGCGGCGGATGTTCTCGGCGTTCCAGCAGATAATGAGGCCGATGATCAGCCCCACAAGCGTACCCATGGTTCCGATGGCGGCACCCGTGATGAAGAACACACGCATGATGGCGCCACTGGTTGCCCCCATCGTGCGCAGGATGGCGATGTTGGAGCCCTTGTCTTTCACCAGCATGAAAAGGCCAGAGATGATGTTGAGGGCCGCGACCAGCACAACCAGGCCCACAACCAGCACCACAACATTGCGCTCCACGCTGAGCGCGTTGAAGAACGCCACGTTTCGCTGTTGCCAGGTTTGCACCATCATGTCTGGCCCTGCGGCATTCAGCATCGCCGCCACCTGAGTTTGAACTTTGTCAGGGTCTTTCACCAGCACTTCAAGGCTGGTTGCGCCATTGTCGGTTGAGAAGAAATCCATGGCCTCATCGATCGGCATATAGACCACGCTTTCATCATAGTCGTTCATGCCGGCCTTGAAGATCGCCACCACTTGATAGTCCCTCAGGCGCGGAGTGTTGCCGATGGGCGTATCGGGCCCGTTTGGCGCAATCAAAGTAATCGTTTGGCCCAAACTCACCTGATGTTTGCGTGCCATGGTTTCGCCAATGGCGATGCCGCCGGATTTGTCGAAGCCTACCAAAGTGGGCGCGGTATCGGGCACGCCGGGTGCAGCTATCGCCGATTTCAAATCCTTGTTGGCAATGTCAGGCAGCTTGGCCAGGTCGGCCTCGGAAATGCCGCGCACCAAAGCGCCTGTGGCCGTGCGGGCAGAAGATACCATGCCCTGCCCCTCGGCGAGGGCAATCACATGAATGACGCCATCAACCTTTGCTAATTTGGCTGCGATGTTTTTATAGTCGGTGATTGGGTTCTGGTCGTTGCGGAACACGGCGGCATGACCGGAGAATCCGAGAATTTTTCCCAGCAGTTCCTGATGAAAGCCATTGAAGACTGACATCACCACGATCAGTGTTGCCACACCCAGCATGATGCCGAGGAAGGAGAACAGCGAGATGACGGAGATGAAGCCTTCCTTGCGGCGCGCGCGCAGATAGCGCAGGGCCAGCATCCACTCAAAAGCGGCGAAAGGCTTGGTGCTGGCTGGAATGGCCATTCAGCGCATCATCCCGCGAGCTTGGCCACAACCTGATCCAACGCAACATTCTCACGTGCGCCCGTCTTGCGGTTTTTCACTTCGGCGACGCCGTCCTTCAACCCGCGCGGGCCGATGATCACCTGCCAGGGCAGGCCGATCAAATCCATGGTGGCAAATTTAGCGCCTCCAGGTTGCTGGCGGTCATCGTAGAGCACTTCAACGCCCTTGGCCTGCAGCGCCTTGTAGATTTTCTCTGCTGCGGCATCAGCCTCGGCATCGCCACTCTTGATGTTGATTAGGCCAATTTTGTAAGGCGCCACGGCTTCCGG
>JAYTIG010000416.1:0-1388 GCA_043731995.1 Hyphomicrobiales bacterium | reverse complement strand
GCTGGCTGGCCGAGGTGAATTTTGAAAGCGGTGCCATCGGCCAGCTTGATCTCACCATCGCTGTGCGCATGGATTGGCACGAAGGCTTCCAGATTTATGGCCAGAACGGATGTGTTGCGGCCAAGATCTATAACCCCTGGTACTACAAGAGCAGTGACGTCGAAATTTTCCGCGAGGCAGACGGTGCCAGCCACCGCGTGCTGGGTGCTGATGGCCATTTCTACCGCCGCCAGATGGAAGGTTTTGCCGATGTGATTTTGCATCGCAAGCCGATGACGGGCGCGGGTATTGATGATGGCGTGGCCTCAGTGCGCGCCATGGTAGCGATGGCCCGCGCGGTGGAAACTGGCCGCGAGGTTTTGCTGTCAGAAGCATCCGGCCCGGTCTGATGCAGCTTGGCATTTTTGCAAAAACCTTTCCTGGCAAAACCGCACGTGAGGTGTTGGGCGCGGTGAAGGCAGCAGGCTTTCAAGCAGCACAATACAATCTTGCCTGTTCAGGCCTGCCTTCCATGGCGGATGAAGTGCCAGACGCCGTGATTGCCGAAATTGCCGCAGCAGTGAAGGAATCGGACATTCATCTCGTTGCCCTTTCTGCCACTTGGAACATCGCCCACCCCGATAAGTCGGTGCGTCAAAAAGGCCTCCGCCAATTGCGTATTATGGCACCAGCCGCCCAAGCTCTGAACATTCCATTGATCACGCTTTGCACGGGTACACGAGACGCCGGGGATCAGTGGCGCCACCACCCTGACAACACAGCGCCCGAAGCCTGGGCCGATATGCGTGAAACAATGGCGCAAGCCTTGTCGATTGCAGAGCAAGCCGGTGTGTCGCTGGGCGTGGAGCCGGAACTTGGCAATGTGGTTTCTTCAGCCGCCAAGGCGAAGCAGCTGCTGGGTGAAATGAAAAGCCCGCGCCTCAAGATCGTATTGGATGCCGCCAACTTGTTTGAGCGCGAAAGCCTCAGTGCTCAACGCGCTATCGTATCGCAAGCGGCTGAACTTTTGTCAGGCTCCATCGCCATGGCCCATGCCAAAGACAGAAAACCCGATGGTTCATTCATCGCTGCCGGGCAGGGCGTGTTGGACTATCCGCATTTTCTAAACGCATTGCACGGTGCGGGCTTTGATGACCCACTGGTCACGCATGGCCTCAGCGCTGAAGAAGCGCCAGGTGTTGCGAAGTTTCTTTCCAATCTCACTCAGAAAGCATGAATATGTCGAGCTCCGCCAACGCAACACTTGTGAAGCGCATGAAATCCGGCAAACTGATTGGCGAATTTTCCATGTGGTCAGCAAACTTGCTGCGATTGGAAGATGATATGGCCCGCATTGCAACTCACGCAGACATGCTTCACGTAGATGTGGCCGATGGCCACTTCGCGCC
>JAYTIG010000415.1:0-3927 GCA_043731995.1 Hyphomicrobiales bacterium | reverse complement strand
GATTCGCTTTGCACATGCAGATGAAATCGGCTCAAATCCGGGATCATGAGCTCCATCACCATTGACGGGCATCGCATTGATGTCCTTTTTTCTGAAGATCAAATCGCTGCGCGCATCAAGGGCCTTGCGGCCGAGATCGCCGCTACCAGGCCCAAGAACCTTCTGGTGGTTCCTGTGCTCAAGGGCAGCTTCATTTTTGCGGCGGATCTGATCCGCGCCATGCACCATGCGGGCTTATCCCCGGAAGTGGATTTCATGATCCTTGCTTCCTACCGCGCGGCCACCACGTCATCAGGCAAGGTGGACGTGCTCCGCGATATTGAGAGCATGGTGAAGGACCGTGACGTGCTGCTGGTGGATGACATTCTCGAATCCGGCCGCACCTTGGCCTATGCGAAAGACTTACTGGCCGCGCGCGGTGCGTCTTCGGTGAGGTCAGCGGTGTTGCTGTACAAGCCCGGGCACTTGGCCGCTTCCATCAAGGCGGACTTCTGCGCCTTTGATTGTCCGGACTTGTTCGTGGTCGGCTATGGCATGGACATGGCCCACCAGTTCCGCGAGCTGCCCTTTGTGGGCCATGTGGTGAAGTAGGCGGATACCAAAGTTGGCTTGCCGCAGTCTTCTTAACTCCGTCACCCCTGCGAAGGCAGGGGCCCAGCTTCTGCCAGATTCGGAGAATGTGATTGAAGCTGGATCCCCGCCTGCGCGGGGATGACGAATCTAAAAAGTTTGGATCAATTCAAAATCATCAGGCTTCAAAACTTCTCCTTCAACAATCGATCAATATAACTCCTCGACTCCTCATCCAGTCCTTCCTCATTGGCCCGGGCCCGGAGCTCTTCGAGGATTTCGCGGGCGCGTTTCATGGCAAGTTCGGATGGAACGAGATTTCTGTCGGGGCCGACGGCGGGGTCATGCGTGGCGCGGGGGCGGCCCAGGGGATCATCCTGCCCATTGCCACGTTGGCCATTGGCGCCCTGATTGCCCTGGCCATCTCTTTTCATTTGCTCGGCCAGCTTGCCCATGCCTTCCAGCATTTTGCGAAGGGCCTGATTCTGCTGGCGCAGCGCGTCATCCTTTTGTTGGCCGCGCAGGGACTGTTCTGCGCCATCCATGTTCTTGCCGGCTTCGCCCAGGCTGTCGCCGCCTTCGTCAGAGCCCATGCCCTGGCCGAGCTTACCGAGTTGATCCTTCAGCTGCTTCTGCTTGTTGCCAAGGCCTTCGCCGCCGGGTTCCTTGCCATCGCGGCCCATGCGCTGGGTTTCATCCATCAGTTTGCGCTGCTTGCCCATGAGGCCCGAGAGTGCATCCATTTGATCTTTCGCACCAGGGCTTCCATTGCGCGATGATGATTTGCCGCCGGGCTGCAAATTCTGCAGCAGCTGATCGAGCTGCGAGAGCATCTGCTCGGCCGCATCCTTGGAGCCCTGCTTGTTCAACTCGCCAATGTTGTCGAGCATCTTCTGCAGCTCTTCTGGCGTGAGTGTCGGGCCCTGCTGCTGATCAAGTCCGTCAGCCTGGCGCTTCTCTCCTTCCTTCTGCAACTGATCCATCAGCTTGTTCATGGCTTCGCGCATGCGGCGCATGAGCTCATCGATCTTTTCCTGCGATGCTCCCTCACGCAGCGCCTGTTGCAACTGATCTTTGAGATTCTTCAATTCAGCACGCAGATCATTCAGATGGCCATCTTCAACGGCCAGAATGAGAGGCCATAAATCTTTTACAACCGTAACAACATCATCGGGGCTGGATGCATTGGCTGTGCGGGCCTTCAAGGCCGCCAGATTGATGATGAGGCCGCTGTTGTCACGGATATCCACCGGATAAAGCAGGAGGGCATCTAGCATGGTGGCCACATCGGATGCTGCCTCTGGCGCCAGAATGATCTTCTTGCGCTGTTCCACCAGGGCTTGTGCCAAAGGCCGGATGAATTGGCGTTCCGGCAATTTGAAGCGGCGCGGCGCTGTTGAAGCTTTGTGGCCCGCGCCATCCTCGGCTGTCAGAACCATCTCGACAAAAAGACCCGCCCAGGCATGGCCAGCAAGATCAGCTTTTGAGGTTTCCTCATCCTGTTTTGCTCCAGGCTTTTTCAGGGCGATCTTGAATATGGGAGCTTCATACAAAAACACGCCATTGCTCTCAAAGCCGGTGCCACTTTCCTGCTCATCTGCAAGGCTGATTTCGGCGCTGACAGATTTGAGGCCATAGTCATCCGAGGCGCGCCACTTCACTGCGAGTTGGCCAAGATCGGCGGGCTTGGGATCCTCCACAAAGTCAATCTTGGGGGCGGCATCGGGGATAACGCTGAAAGTGTAGGAAGCAAGTTCCTTGTCGCCATCCATCACTTTGACGAGGGCGGGCCGGTCCAGCTTCACATCAGCCGTAAAGCCAGTTTCTGATTTTTCGGTTTTGCTGGACGCAAGTTTCAATATTGCATCACTGCCGGGAGACAAGGTCTCAAGATGTGGTGCTGTTGCGTTTTCCAGCCGCAAGTTGAGAACGGAATTCTCAGGAACCGAAAGTTCACTCTCCTGTTTCAATTTTTCCTGCATGGCGGGCGAGGTGAGCAGCAGAGGCGGCTTGCCGGTGTAAGAGGGCGGTTTCAGCCACGCATCCAGAACCAAAGGCTTTGGAGGAATAGGTGCTGAAAGGCTGGCGGCATTTTTGACATTGGAAAGCAGATCGCCCTGGCCGAGGAAGAAGGCCGCAACCAGCGCCAATGCCACGGGCACGCGCAGCGCCACAGGATCAAACAACCGCCAGGCCGAACGTGGCCGGGTGACATTCAAGCTTTGCACAGCGGCTAGTTTGCGCCGCAGATGCTCTTCCCAGACTTCGCCAGCGGTGGATTCCCGTGCAGGCACATCTTGCAGGCTGGAGGCCTCGCGATGATGAAGCGCGTTGGCAGAATCAAGTTTGCGCAGGGCGGCAAAGTCGGAGACGGCACGATGCCGCCACAACGCACGCAATGAGCCAAGGAAGGCCAGGGCACAAAGAACCAAAATGGCCAATGGCAAAGGGCGCGGCAGTAGAGACAGGAGGCCAGACCACAGGAGGGCAAGACCAAGGCCCAGCACCAGCAGCGGCCAATGCAGTGCTGCCCAAAGGCCTTCCCACTGCATCGCCCATCGCTGCAAGCGGAGCTTGTTCTGGAGCGGCTTTGGCAGGGGCGCAGTCATCGTGCCACATCATAGCATGATTTGGGCGGGAGAATGATCAATCCTGCCACGAGGCAAGCTGGTCGAGGCCAATCAATTCCTCATAGGTCTGGCGCTCGCGAACCAAGGCCCATTTGTCATCCTTAACCAGAACTTCGGCGATCAAGGGCCGCGTGTTGTAGGTGCCGGATTGAACCGCGCCGTAAGCCCCCGCTGTCATCACGGCAAGAAGATCACCCGCTGCCACCTTGGCCAACCGGCGGCCTTTGGCCAGATAGTCACCCGTTTCGCAAACCGGGCCGACGACATCAGCTTCCATGCTTTGCTCATTGCGGGCTTCATCCACGGCGAGAATTTCGTGATAGGCATCATAAAGCGTGGGGCGGATGAGATCATTCATCGCGCCATCCTGAATGACGAAATGCTTGCCTTCATTCTCTTTCACATAAATCACGCGGGTGACCATGATGCCGGCATTGCCCACAATCATGCGGCCCGGCTCCAGCATGTATTTCAAATTGAGGTGGCCCAGCGTGCGCTTCACCATGGCGGCATATTCATCGGGGTGTGGCGGCACATCATTGGTGCCGCGGTAAGGCACACCCAGCCCGCCGCCCAAATCAAGATGGCGGATGTTGTGGCCTTCGGATTTGAGTTTGGCAACAAGCTCTGCCATCAGCGTGAAGGCTTTTTCAAAGGGTGCCAGTTCAGTGATCTGGCTGCCGATATGCATGTCCACGCCCACCACATCGATGTTGGGGAGCGCTGC
>JAYTIG010000414.1:0-3929 GCA_043731995.1 Hyphomicrobiales bacterium | reverse complement strand
ACCCCTGGTTTTGAGGGTCACCTTGTCACGCGCTTCCCATGCGGCTTCAATGATGGCTAGTGCGTTTTTCATTCTAGTCTCCTACTCATTTTTTTGTCCCTCTCCCCTTGCGGGAGAGGGGGGACCATTGCGTAGCAATGGTGGGTGAGGGGTTGCTCCGCATTCAACCTTTGAGTTCGGCGCAACCCCTCATCCGCCCTTCAGGCACCTTCTCCCGCAAGGGGAGAAGGGTGAAGATTAGTCTGAAAGGCGCTCCAAAAACCCAGCGAGATCGTCGGTAACATAGTCAACATGCGCGGGCAACATTGCAGCGTCATGTTCCCCCACCAAAACCGTCACCATGCCCAGCGAGCGTGGCACCAGAAGGTTTTCTGGCAGATCTTCAAAAAACGCCGCGCGTTCTGGCGCCACGCTGTGACGTTTCAGGAAAATCTCATAAGGCCTGGCATCCGGTTTGGGAATGAAGTGGCAATCGCTGATGTCGAAAATCTCTTCAAACACATCAGCACACCCCAGCCGTTCCAAAACATTGCGCGCATGGGGGCGCGTGCCCGCCGTGAAGATCAACTTGCGGCCCGGAAGCCGGGCAATGGCTTCGCCCAAAGCGGGGTGATGGACCACTGAGGCATAATCAATCTCATGCACATATTCGAGAAATTCAGTGGGCTCCCAACCATGCTCGATCATCAAACCGCGCAGCGTTGTTCCATATTTCTTGAAATAGCCGTGGCGCAGCTTGGTGGCCTCGGCCAGCGTCAGGCCCATGCGCGCTACGATCATCTCATTCATGCGCACGGCAATCTGGTCAAACAACCGGCAAGAGGCGGGATAGAGCGTATTGTCGAGATCAAAAATCCAGCTGTCGATATGGCTAAAGCCCTGCATCAGGCATCAACGGCCATCGCGCGAAACGCGTGTGCCAACACCGTGTGGCGTGAGCAATTCCAGGAGCACGGAATGCGGCACCCGGCCATCAAGGATAATCACGCCTTCAACGCCGCTGCGCACCACGTCTGCTGCACTTTCAATCTTGGGGATCATGCCCGCGGTAATCGTGCCGTCGTCAATCAGGCCCTGAACATCTGCCAGTTTCAATTCACGGATCAGGTTCTTGGCCTTGTCGAGAACGCCAGCCACGTCCGTAAGCATCAACAGGCGCTTGGCACGCAGGGCCGTGGCAATGGCGCCTGCGGCCGTATCAGCATTCACATTGTAAGTGTCGCCATCGCCGCCCACACCCACAGGTGCAATCACGGGAATGGCATCGCTCTTCATGATGGTCTCGAGGATTTCAGTGTTGACGCGCGAAGGCTCGCCAACCTGGCCGAAATCAATATAGGTGATTGCTCCGGTGACCGGGTCAACCTTTTCCTTCACATAGCGCGTGGCCATCAGCAGGTTGCCATCCTTGCCGGAAATGCCAACGGCTTTGCCGCCGGCCTGCTGGATGGATGCAACGATGGATTTGTTGATGGAGCCAGACAGCACCATTTCAACCACTTCCATTGTTTCCTTGTCGGTGACGCGCAGACCTTCGCGGAATTCAGCTTTCACGGCCAATTTGTCCAGCATCCGGTTGATCTGCGGCCCTCCGCCATGGACAACAACGGGGTTCAAACCACACACTTTCAACATCACCATGTCGCGCGCAAATTGCTGCGCCAGCCTGGCATCCACCATGGCATGGCCACCGAACTTCACCACAACCACTTCATCATCATAAAGCTGCAAGAAGGGCAGGGCTTCAGAGAGGATGCGGGCAGTTTCGGAGACATCGACGTTGGACATGGGATGAAGGGTTCCGTTTATGGCTTGCCGTTATAGGGGAAAATGAAGCAAGGGGAAGCCAAGACTTCCCCCTCTCCCGGCGCGTGTTAAGCCGCCTTTTTGGCCGCTTGTTCCATCCTGCCAGACGCAGCAACCAGGCCTTCTGCGCCGTCAAGCGCGCTTTCCGCAAGTTCCAACCCAAGGAAGCGCGCACGTTCCACCGGCCCCGGCAGATGCAATGAGCGCGCCATGCCTTCGGCAAAGCCGAAGCGGCTGTAATAGGGCGCATCGCCAACCAGCAGCACGGCACCATGTCCGCGCTTGGCAGCTTCCGCCAAGGCATGCTGCATCAGGCTTGCACCAACGCCTTGACCGCGCGCCTTATCATCGACAGCCAAGGGCCCAAGCAACAGCGCTGGGCCGGCAGAACCGGCAATCACATTCCACAGGCGCACAGTGCCAACCAGCTTGCCCTTCTCGTTGATTGCAGAGAAGGCAAGGCCTTGAGCGGGCAGGCGGCCCGCGCGGAGTTTTTGTGACGTCTTGCGAAATCGCTGCACACCGAACGCACGGTTCAGCAGCGTTTCGCGCGCGGCGAAGTCATCAGAAATTTCAGCACGAATGGTGACCATTTTTATGTCTCCAATCTCCTCCATTCGTCATCCCGGCTAAGGCCGGGATCCCGCGTTGCTTCAAGCTGCGGAGCCTCAGGCCTAGCTGGGCCCCGGCCTTAGCCGGGGTGACGGTGTTGGGGGATGCGTTGAAAGGAAAGGGTGAAAGTTAGATGATGTAAGCCTTCAGTGGCGGGAAGCCGTTGAACGCCACCGACGCATAGGTCGTCGTGTAAGCGCCACAAGCTTCAATCAACACCTCATCGCCGACCGAGAGCGTCAGTGGCAGCGGATAAGGCGTCTTTTCATAAAGCACGTCAGCCGAGTCACAAGTTGGGCCGGCAATCACGCACAGGCCCTTCTCGCCATCATCCTTGTCCGTCACGATCGGATAGCGGATGGCTTCATCCATGGTTTCGGCAAGGCCGCCGAACTTGCCGATGTCGAGGTAAACCCAGCGCAGATTGTCATTGGCGTGCTTCTTTGAAATCAGCACCACTTCAGACTTGATCACGCCGGCATTGCCCACCATGCCGCGGCCCGGCTCAATGATGGTTTCAGGAATGGCATTGCCGAAATGCTTGGCCAGGCCATCATGAATGGCATTGGCATAGGCAGGAGTGCCGGGCACGGCTTTGAGATATTTGGTCGGGAAGCCGCCGCCAAGGTTCACCATCTGCAAGATGATGCCCTGCCTGGCCATGGCGTCGAAAATGGCCTTGGCTTCGCCCAAAGCCGTATCCCACGCACCCAGTCGCGTCTGCTGGGAGCCGACATGGAATGAGATGCCGTAAGCCTTCAGGCCCAGCTTGTGGGCATGCAGCAAAACGTCCGTGGCCATCGCCGGGTCACAGCCAAACTTGCGCGACAAGGGCCACTCAGCACCTGCGCCATCAGTGAGAATGCGGCAGAACACTTTGGCACCAGGTGCAGCAGCGGCCACCTTTTCAACTTCTTCGACAGAGTCGACGGCATAAAGCGAGATACCAAGCCCATGGGCCGTGGCAATATCGCGCTGCTTCTTGATGGTGTTGCCAAACGAAATGCGCTCAGGCGTGGCACCCGCGGCCAGAGCCATCTTGATTTCCTCAACCGAGGCCGTGTCAAAGCATGAGCCAAGGCCCGCGAGCAGCGACAGGATTTCCGGAGCCGGATTGGCCTTAACAGCATAAAAAATGCGCGTGTCGGGCATGGCCCGGTTGAACGCGCGGAAATTGTCCTCAACCACATTGAGGTCAACAATCAGGCAGGGGCCTTCCGGCTTTTCGCTTCGGAGGAAGTCTTTGATGCGTTGGGTGGCGGCCATTTACATGTGTCCCGAAATAAGATGTGAAGCCTCAGCCTCTCCGCAAACACTGGCGCGCGATGGAAACACGCATGTGCTGGCAGACTGACTGTTTTCGCCTTCTCTTGATCGGGAGACCCAATCGCGTTTGGGGCAAGGAAAGTGTTGTCTCTCAGAAATCCCGGCTTTGGACACCAGCGGAGAACCAAAAAACCATCACCGTCGTTGCTTTGGGGAGACCTTGCGGCACGTGCGACTTTGGACAG
>JAYTIG010000413.1:0-1394 GCA_043731995.1 Hyphomicrobiales bacterium | reverse complement strand
AAAGATTTGATGATCTTGTTCTGGGTTTGCAACAGTTCCGCCGCCTTGGTGACAGACAGGCCGGGCAAGGTTGTCGGCATATAGAACAGCGTTCCCTCGTTGAGGGTGGGCATGAACTCCGAACCAAGTTTGGAGGCGGGCCAATAGCTCGCACCCAGCACAACCAAAGCCACCAGAATGGTGAAGGTCTTGGCTTTGAGAACGCCTTTGATGATTGGCCGGTAGAGCCAGATCAAAATCCGGTTAATGGGGTTCTTGTGCTCGGCAATGATGCGCCCGCGAATGAACAGGAACATCAGGGCCGGCACCAGCGTGATCGACAGAAACGCTGCTGCCGCCATAGAGAAGGTTTTGGTATAGGCCAGCGGCTTGAACAACCGCCCTTCCTGCGCTTCCAACGTGAAAATGGGAAGAAACGACACAGTGATAATCAGCAGTCCAAAAAATAGCGCGGGCCCAACTTCTTTTGCTGCATCCACAATAATCTCGATGCGCGGTTTATCAGGCGGTGCCCGCTCTATATGCTTGTGGGCATTTTCAATCATCACAATGGCCGCATCCACCATAGCCCCAATGGCAATGGCAATGCCGCCAAGACTCATGATGTTGGATGATAGGCCCAACAGGTGAATGAAGATGAAGGCAATCAGGATGCCGATCGGCAGCATCAAGATGGCAACCAACGCACTTCTGATATGCAAAAGAAAAATGACACAGACCGCTGCCACAATCAGGCTTTCTTCAGTGAGCGTGCCTTTCAGGGTTTCGATGGCACGCTTGATCAAATCAGAGCGATCATAGACAGCCTTGATTTCTGTGCCTGGGGGCAGACTGGCTTTCACATCTTCCAGCCGTGCCTTCACATTGTCGATCACTGACAAAGCGTTTTCGCCATAGCGCTGAATGGCTATTCCACCCACCACTTCGCCTTCACCATTAAGCTCGGTGATGCCGCGCCGCTCGTCAGGCGCAAATTCCACCCGCGCTACATCACGCAACAGAACAGGCGTTCCACCGTCTGCTTTCAGGACAATCGATTCAATGTCTTTGGTGTTGCGGAACAGCCCGCGCCCACGCACCGCGTATTCGGTTTCGGAAATTTCGACGGTGCGTCCGCCCGTGTCCATATTGCTGGCACGAATGGCATCGCGCACTGTGCTCAATGACAGGCCAAAGCTTTGCAGCAATCGCGGATCAACAATCACACTATATTGCTTGACGAAGCCGCCGACACTAGCCACTTCTGCAACACCTTCGGCTTTCGCCAGTGCATAACGCAATTGCCAATCCTGCGTGCTGCGAAGTTGTGCCAGATCAAGGCCCTTGCCTGTGAGCGCATATTCATAGACCCAGCCCACACCCGTGGCGTCAGGCCCAAGCGAAGGAGTGACACC
>JAYTIG010000412.1:0-3938 GCA_043731995.1 Hyphomicrobiales bacterium | reverse complement strand
AAGGCCAAGGGCGAAGTAACCATCAAGGATTTGCGTTTGGGCTCAGAGATGGCCGCCAACATTGCCAGCCGCGAAGAATATGCCTCGCAGCGGCTGGCACAGGTTTCCGTGCCGGAGGCGCAACTCGTTGAACAAGTGCGGAAGATGCTGGGATGATGCCCTCAGTTCTCTCCATCGGCGGGCTTGACCCGCCGACCCAGTCTTTCACGGGTGCATTCGGAGCAAGGTTGTCTGGGTGGGCGGGCCAAGCCCGCCCATGGAGAGTTACTATCGCTGGAGTGGCAAGCTGATGGCTGGGCGCACTGCCTTTGAACGCGAATCTCTGGCCCGGCAGAACACGGCCATCATGGCGGTGTTTGAGCGCGCGGGTTTTGAGCAGATTGCGCCTGACATCATTCAGCCCGCCGATATTTTTCTGGAGCGTTCGGGTGAAGACATTCGCGCCCGCACTTTTGTGTTCAATGATCCCAATGGCAATGAGTTGTGCCTGCGGCCTGATCTCACAGTGCCCGCTTGTCGCTTTCATTTGAGCCATGCCGCGCAGCCGGAAAAGGAAGCGCGTTATTCCTATCTCGGCCCGGCATTTCGGTTTCCCGATGAGAAGCTCAGCCCACAAGAATTCACTCAGGCGGGGCTGGAATGGTTTGGCGCTGCCGAGCCCATCGCTGCCGAAGCGCGGATGTTGAAGCTGGCCATTTCGGCTTTGGAAGCGGCGGGTGCCACAAACCTGAAAGTGACGCTGGGCGACATGGGCTTGTTCTCTGCCCTGCTGGCCGACACCAAAATGCCGGAGCGCTGGCGCAGGCGCTTGCGGCATCAATTCTGGCGGCCGCAGGCCTTTCGTGCTTTGCTCAAGAAATTCGCCCAGCCGCCACAGGCCACGCGCAGCAGCATTTCTGAAATCATTGATAGCCTCCAGACGAAGCAGGCCAAGCCTGCAGTTTTGGATTGGATTGAGGCCAAGCGGCTTTCCATTCAAGGCACGCGCACACTTGATGAAGTGACGGAACGGCTCTCTGAAAAATTTGCAGATCGTAGTGAGCCTGCACTTGATGCCTCTGCGGTTGCGGCGATTGAAACTTATCTCTCCATTGCCGGGCAGGCGGATGAAGTGGTGCCGCAGTTGCGCAAGCTTTCATCCGGGGCTGGCTATGCGGTGGCGGTTTCGGCTTATGAAAAGCGGCTAACCGCATTGGAAGAGCAGGGCTTGAACCCACGGCGCTTTTCCTTCTCGGCCAATTTCGGGCGCGAGATTGAATATTACACGGGCTTTGTGTTTCAGGTTGAAGCAAGTGGCGTGGCCGTTGCCGGCGGCGGGCGCTATGACGACATGCTGTCTGATCTTGGTGCGCCCGCGCGCATTCCCGCTTTTGGTTTTGCCATTCACACCGAGCGTTTGCAGGCGGTGATGGCATGAGAAACATTTCCCTCGCCATTCCCTCCAAGGGCCGCTTGATGGAACAGGCGCAAGCACTGCTTGAAAAGGCTGACTTCGGCATTGACCGCACGGGGCAAGAACGTGGCTATCGCGGCAAACTTGTTGGCATCGAAAGTGTGGATGTTGTTTTCCTTTCTGCTGCCGACATTGCTGCAGCACTGAAATCTGGCGAAGTGGACATCGGCATCACGGGTGAGGATTTGTTGCGCGAGGCAATTGCGCCCGGCGATGCGGCTGCTGATGTTTTGCTGCGCCTGGAATTCGGGCCCGCCGATGTGGTGGTGGCCGTTCCGGATTGCTGGCTGGACGTCGCGCAAATGGCGGATCTTGATGACGTGGCGCAGCAGTTCTATGCGCGGCATAACAGACGCATCCGCGTGGCCACGAAATATATCAATCTCACACGGCGGTATTTTGCGGCCGCTGGCGTGACGGGCTACCGCATCGTGGAAAGCCTGGGTGCCACGGAAGGTGCTCCTGCTGCGGGCAGCGCCGAGATGATTGTGGACATCACCACCAGCGGCGCCACGCTCAAAGCCAATGGCCTGAAGATTCTGGCTGACGGCCTGATCCTTTCATCTTGCGCGGTTTTGGCGGCAACGGGCCTTGCTGCGAAACAGTCAAAGGTTGTGGTGTTGCGTGAGCGCCTTCAGCAAGCGCTTTGAGCCACTAAATCGGGCGCGTGGCTATTTTCCACAGGTTGTACCTTCCGTCTGGAATTGCAGTTTCGACGCCTAAACCACCCGCCTGAATTTTGGGCAGATGAATCTGCGCTTACACATTGCAAAATTCAGGTTTTTCTGGCATTCTTGAATCGGGGTCTCCAATCAGCGGCTTGAACACTGGCTTGACTAATCAAGTCCTTGCTCTGTTTGGTCATGGTATCGCCCCCGGTCCTGGCTGGCAGCTGTGTGGACTTTTTGTCGCTGTGTTTGAGGGAGGGGCCTGCAGGCAACTGCGGGCCCTTCTTCGCTGCTATATAAGAGACTGATCTTTCAGCGAGTCGCGGCATGCCCCATCTTCAAACTGGCTTTCATCCCAAACTTTTTACCGCTTGGCGCGAAGGTTATGGATGGGTGCAGTTTCGGGCCGACGCGCTTGCAGCGCTGACGGTGGCCATCGTGGCGCTGCCGCTTTCCATGGCCATTGCCATTGGTTCGCATGTTTCGCCCGAACGCGGGCTTTACACAGCCATCATCGGGGGCTTTCTGATTTCAGCGCTGGGTGGGAGCCGCTATCAGATTGGCGGGCCGGCGGGCGCCTTCATTGTGATCGTCGCTTCGATTGTAGACACTCAAGGGCTTGATGGGTTGCTGCTGGCCACGATGATGGCCGGCGTGATGCTCATGGCCATTGGCGCATCCGGGCTGGGGCGCTTCATCCGCTATGTGCCGCATGCGGTGACTGTGGGTTTCACCGCAGGCATTGGCGTCATCATCTTCGCCAGCCAGATCAAGGATCTCTTTGGCCTTACGCTGGCGAGTGAGCCATCGGCAGTTGTGCCAAAACTTGGTGCGCTTTGGGACGTGGCCAGCACGGTGCATCCATTTGCATTGGCCATTTCTGCGGCCAGCATCATTTTGATTTCTGTGTTGAGGATGCTGCGCCCGCAATGGCCCAGCCTTTTGATCGCCGTGGTCTTGGCGTCGCTTGCGGCCTTGCTTGTGCCGGGGGCGGCTGAGACCATCGCCATGCGCTTTCATGCCATACCGTCAGCCTTGCCTTCAGCGCATATGCCGGAAATCAGTTCTGCACGGTTGATCGCACTCTTGCCCGCAGCACTTTCACTGGCCCTGTTGGGTGGCATTGAATCGCTGCTTTCCGCCATGGTGGCCGACAGCATGAGCGGGCGCTTTCATCGCTCCAACACCGAGCTGATGGCACAAGGCCTGGCCAATGTGGCTTCGGCCCTGTTCGGCGGCATTGTGGCCACGGGTACCATTGCGCGCACCGCCACCAATATCAAGGCGGGGGCCAAGAGCCCCATTTCCGGCATATTGCATGCGCTGTTCCTGCTGGTCTTCATGATGGTGGCCGCACCATTGCTGGGATACATTCCACTGGCCGCACTGGCCGGCATTTTGGCCACTGTGTGCTGGAATATGGTGGACAAGGTGGAGATTGCGCGGCTCTTGCGGGAACACAAGGGTCAGGCACTGGTTTTGCTTGCCACATTCATGCTCACTGTATTTGTTGATCTGACCACTGGCATTTTGGCAGGCGTGGTTCTGGCCTTTGTGGTTTCCCCGCGTGAGTTTCTGCGCGGGCCGAGGCATCATCACCAACCGTGAACCATTGATTCGGAGATCCACATGAACTTGCGCCGCGCCACTTTCGCCCTTGCATTCCTTTGTTCTGTTTCAACACTGGGCTTTGCGGCAACATGCGGCAATACAGAACAGGGCTTTCCAGGCTTTCTGGCCCAAGTGCGCAAAGAGGCTGTGGCGCAGGGCGTTTCTGGCGAAGCGCTGGCGCAACTTGATGCAGCGCATTACGATGC
>JAYTIG010000411.1:0-3942 GCA_043731995.1 Hyphomicrobiales bacterium | reverse complement strand
CGCGCCCATTCTTGTTCATGAAGATCGAGCATCATTGCCTTGCCCGTTCCAGTGAGGGCTAGTGGCTTGCGCAAACCGATGGCCGAACGCATTTCGAGGCCTCTGGTTCCTCCAATCTTGTCAACATAGACAACTTCGTCTCCATCGCGCACGCTCAGATGAACCGTGTCACCTGTCTCTGCAGCAAGTCGTTCAATCAAGGGCCGCGCAATGGCTGTCAAAGGCATTTGCGCCAAGGCCATTGAGCCGAGTTCGATCAATCGCGATCCCAACATATAGCCTCGCCCATCAATCTGCCGAACAAAGCCTGCCTGATGGAGATAGGAGAGCAGTCGATGGGTTGTGCTACGCGTCGTTCCCACTGAAATTTCGATAGATTGTGCATCTCTGCAGCCTGCTGCAACGGCATCGAGAACGGCAAATGCCCGCTGCAATGCCTGCGTGCCGTGTTGTTTTCGTTCACCTGTTTCGGCTTGAGTTTTCTTTTGACCCGCATCCAGTTCTTTCTACGCGATTATGGTGCACCAGCGCTATTCGCAATCGCAACATCTTCCCACATTATGGAACAACGTCTTACATGTTGCAAGAAAGCATAATTGTGTTACAAATTTGCGAGTGAGCATAGCTCAAGATTTTATAGCCATAGCATCGCACACAGCTGGCCATTGAATTCCAGATGGCTAGATGGAAACGACAAAGAGAATGCGTCAAGAACCGATTTGAGAGGAAGCTAAAATGAATACAATTATCAAGACGGCAGCCATCAGTGCGCTGCTGGGCACAATGATTGCTGGTGCAGCATTTGCCGATACCAAAGCAGCGAAGATAGCATTTTCCAACAACTACGCGGGCAATTCCTGGCGTCAGGCCATGTTGAAGAGCTACGAAGCAGTGACCAAGAAAGCTGTCGCCGACGGCAAGGTGGGTGCCTCAGATATTTTCACCACAGCTGACAAGGATGTGCCAACACAAGCGGCCCAGCTTCAGAACCTGATTCTACAAGGCTACAATGGCATTGTTATTAATGCTGGTTCGCCTGATGCGTTGAATGGCGCAGTCAAACAGGCCTGTGATGGGGGCATTGTGGTGGTGTCATTCGATGGTATCGTGACTGAGCCTTGCGCCTATCGCGTGGTCGTTGATTTCAAAGCCATGGGCAAAGAAGAAGTGGAACAAATGGCCAAGTTCCAGCCCAAGGGCGGCAACCTGCTTGAAATTCGCGGCCTTGCAGGCACATCGATTGATGAAGCAATCCATCAAGGCATTCTGGACGGTGTGGCAGCCCATCCGGAATTCAAGATCGTCAATTCTGTGACTGGCGATTGGGATCAGACAACAGCGCAAAAGGCTGTGGCTACTGTCCTGCCATCCCTGCCGGATATCGTCGGTATCGTTGACCAGGGTGGTGATGGCTATGGTGCCGCACAGGCCTTCGCCGCCGCTGGCAAGTCACGCCCCACCATCATCATGGGCAACCGCCAGGATGAACTGCAATGGTGGAAGGAACAGAAAGCAAAGGATGGCTATAAAACATGGTCAGCATCTATCGCCCCTGGTGTTTCTTCTCTCGCCTTCTGGGTTGCACAACAGGTTCTGGATGGCCGCAAGGACATTCCACATGATATGTTAGTGCCCTATTTGGCTTTCACGCAGGATGACTTTGAACAGCACCTGCCTGAGATTGAGAAGGGGGGCGTCGCATCGCATGAATACAGCCAGGACGAGGCCATTGCAGCTATCAAGGCCAACATAAAGTAAAGTTCAGCCAGCATTCGATCAAGATATGAAGAAGAGAATATGACGAGTGCTGGTCTGCCAATCATCAGTCTGGGCGGGGTCGAAAAATCTTTCGGCGCCGTCCGGGCGCTTAATGGCGTAAACCTCGAAATCCAGCCAGGTGAATGCGTCGGTATCGTCGGCCACAATGGTGCCGGCAAGTCAACCTTGATGCATATTCTGTCGGGTGGGGTTTCACCAGATGGTGGCCTGGTAACTGCTTTGGGAACTGCGCAGCAAAACTATTCGGGAGTGCATGCTCGTGACCTTGGTATTCGATGTGTTTTTCAGGAACTCTCTTTGTGCCCAAACCTGAGTGTAGCTGAAAACACACGCGTGTTTCACGGCAATCTCTCGGGGTTTGGCTGGCGCAAAAGGGCTGGAACGTTGATCTGCCAAAAGTTGGATGAAATTTTCCCCGGACACGGCATTGGGTCCCATGAAATCATCAGTGAACTTTCCATCGGTCGGAAACAAATGGTGGAGATTGCCCGCGCTTTTACCGTTGCCGGGCCGTTCGCCCGCTTGGTGATACTTGACGAACCAACGTCCTCACTGGATGAACAGACATCTCAGCAGCTTCTGTCTTATATCCGGCGTGCGGTGAAGGGCGGAACAAGTTGCGTCGTCATCTCTCACATATTAGGAGAAGTTCTGAGTGCGAGCGACCGCATTGTGGTGATGCGTGACGGCAGAGTGGTTCAAGAAGATCAAGCTGCAAACTTCACACGCGAAAGATTGGTCAGTGCCATGGGCGGTGTTCACGTTCAAACGGCAGCGTCCTGGGCAATGAAATCATCAATTGCAGTAGAGACCCGCGAAATTAAAGTGAGTATGCGTCCACCGGGCCAATCTTCAGGCGTTGAGCTCATCGCCAGAAAGGGTGAAGTGATCGGCCTTGCCGGGCTTGCTGGCCACGGCCAAACTGACTTGCTGGTTTCCGCCTTTGATGCAGCAACGCGTAACTCGTCTGGTAATGCTGTGAGAGGCCGAGTCGCCTTTGTGGCGGGCGATCGTCAAACAGAAGGTATTTTCCAAAACTGGTCGATCTCGCATAATATCGGTATTCGCTCGTTAAAAAAATTTGTTTCGGGCGTGCTGTTGCAACCGGCAAGGGAATCCGAATTTGCTGAATTCTGGCACGAACGCATGCAAATCAAAACTCCGGACATGAACAATAACATCTTGTCCCTTTCTGGCGGCAACCAGCAGAAGTCACTTTTTGCCCGTGCCCTTGGTTCTGATGCCGACATTGTTCTGATGGATGATCCGATGCGCGGTGTGGATTATAACACCAAGCTTGAAGTTTATCGGTTGGTCAAGGAGGAGGCTGCGAAAGGCCGCACGTTCCTCTGGTACACGACCGAAACCGAGGAACTCACAAATTGTGACAGGGCCTACGTGTTCTGGAACAATGCGATCGTGACAGAACTCAAACAAGAGGACTTGACCGAAGGTCGCCTGATCGATTCCTCATTTGCAGGGCAGCACTCATCATGACAGAAGATGTGATCCCCGCGACAGAAACCGCACAGCGAACGGCCAAAACCTTTCGATTTCAAAGTTATCTGCGCCCAGCTTTGCCAGCCATTTCATTTGCATTGGTCCTTGGTGCCATTGCCTGGCTCAATCCGCGGGTGATCAGTTATTTTGGCTTCAGCCTGATGCTGATCTATGCGGTGCCTATCCTGTTGGCAACGCTTGCCCAGATGTTCGCGATGACCTGCAATGATATTGATCTCTCCATTGGCACATTTGTCGGTTTTGTGTGTTGCGTGGTGGCCACCTATCTCAATGACTCGCCTATCCTAGGTATTGCTATTCTGCTGGCTTGCATCGCCCTCTATGGGATATTAGGCGCGCTCATTCATCTTCGAAATTTACCTTCAATCGTCGTGACGCTGGGCATGAGCTTTGTATGGCAAGGCATGGCGGTTCTGTTGATGCCAAAGCCCGGTGGCAAAGCACCGGACTGGTTGCAAGTAATCATGGCATGGAAGCCTCCTTTCATTCCATTACCGATCATTGCGGCATGCTTGGCCGCTGCGGTGGTGTGGTATGGCCTGATGCAGACATCATATGGCGCAATCCTGCGTGGCACGGGGGGCAATTCCAGGGCCATCAGCCGTGCAGGTTGGTCGCTGCTGAAAGTGAAAATTGCACTTT
>JAYTIG010000410.1:0-1401 GCA_043731995.1 Hyphomicrobiales bacterium | reverse complement strand
GCGTGATATCGAGATAGCCAGTGTCCTCCGGCTTGGCATAGGGAGCAAAGAGATCGACACTCATGCCTCACCTCCCAGTCGAATTCGGGGGTCCAGCCAAGCGAGCAACAGATCGGAGATTATGCCACCCACAATCAGCGTGGAGCCAAGGATCAAGAGGAAAGTGGCCGTGACCAAAACATCACCGATGCTCATTGAATCCACGATTGCCGGACCAACTGTCGGAATGCCGAAGATGATCGCAGTTTCGATTTCGCCCTGCATCATATAGGGCAGGATCACACCTTGATATGCCACCAGCGGGTGAATGGCATTAGGCACTGCGTGTTTCATGATTGTGGCGGAATTGGAAAGGCCCTTGGCCCGTGCCGTTTCCACGTATTGAGCGTTCAACGTATCCAGAAGATTGCCGCGCATCACGCGCATGTTGTAGGCAAGCCCCGCAATCGTGGCCACGGCAACGATGGGCCAGACGTGTTGCACCAGGTTCCAGAACTTGCCGAACGACATAGGTTGATAGGTCCAATAGGTCGAATAGAACGACCCCAACTCCTGCACATTGAGTTTGAAAGCCAGGATGTAGATGATGATCAGCGCCATCAAGAAGCGCGGGATTGTCATCCCGAGAAAGGCCAGAACCGAAAGTACCGTATCAACCCAGCTGTACTGGCGCGTCGCCGCAAGAATGCCAAGGCCAATGCCGATCAGCGATGCGAGAAAATGGCAGGTGAGCGCAATGGCGATCGTGGGAGGCAGGCGCTGCCATACCACTTCCGATATGGGACGGTTGTAAAAATAGCTCTGCCCGAAATCTCCAACAAACATGCCTTTGATCCAGCGAAAATATTGGATCACCAACGGATCATTCAAACCATGGTCAATGCGAAACTGCTTTGCTGCGGCCATTGCAATGTCATTTGAAGCATGCCCCTGCACGCGCAACATCTGCGCCACATAATCGGCATAGTCCCCAGGCGTCGCATGGATGATGCCAAAGGTCACGATGCTCATCACCAAGAGCACGGGGATCGCCGCAAGAATGCGATATGTGAGAAAGCGGAGCATTTGCGAAGATCCAGAACCTTGGTTCAGCTCCCCGAAAATCCGTCATGCCAGAGGAGGCTGGCATCCCGCGTTCCCAGGGAGCTGAGGATTGAGCGGGCCCTCGGCCTGTGCCGGGGTGACGGATAGATTGAATTGCGGAAAGACAGGAAGCAGATCCATTCAGGAGCCTGCCTCCCATCCTTGTATTACTTCACCATGCCTTCGCCCGGTGCAGAGCCAGGTTTGCCGGGCAGCGTATCGGGGAACAATTCGTTCTTCGACTGCTTGTCCTTCGGCACAAACACCCGTTCGCGGATGATGTTGTCTTCGGCCCAGTTGTACATGAAGATCGGAGCA
>JAYTIG010000409.1:0-1402 GCA_043731995.1 Hyphomicrobiales bacterium | reverse complement strand
GACGCTGCTGTTCTTCTGGTATTTGCAGAACATCCTTCTGCCTTTCATTGCCGGTTTTGTGCTGGCCTATTTTCTTGACCCAGTGGCCGACAAGCTTGAGGCGAAGGGCATTCCGCGAATATTTGCCACGACGATCATCATCATTTCCGCGGTTCTTGTACTGGTGGCTGGCATCTTGTTTGTTGTGCCCGTTCTCGGCAAGCAAGTGAGCCGTTTGGTGACAGACTTTCCGGCCTTGAGCACACAGGTCGTTGAATTCGTCAATCTCTACGCGCCGGATTGGCTGAAAGCCATGTTGCCGGAAAATGGTGGTGACTTGCAGGCCACGCTTGCCAACTATGGCGACAAGCTGCTGGGCTGGGTGGCAACACTGAGTTCTACGCTGCTGTCGGGCGGCAAATCCCTGATCAATCTGTTTTCACTGATTATCATCACACCGATTGTGGCCTTCTACATCCTCAACGACTGGGACCGAATTGTTGCCGTGGTTGATGGCTATTTGCCGCGCAACGAGCAAGAGGCTTTGCGTTCCCTTGCGCGCGATGTGGACCGCGCTTTGGCAGGCTACATCCGTGGGCAGGGCACGCTGTGTTTGATCCTGGCGGTCTTTTATGGCCTTGGTTTTTTGTTTGCCGGGCTGAAATCCGGTTTGGCCATTGGCTTGATGACCGGCCTTCTCACCTTCATTCCCTTTTTCGGAGCGCTGGCTGGCGGGGCCACGGCTCTTGGCGTAGGCATATTGCAATTTGGGCTGACCGATGGGCATGTGCTTGGCGTTGTCGGCGTTTTGGTGCTTGGGCAGTTTCTGGAAAGCTATGTGCTTTCGCCCAAACTGGTGGGCCATTCCATCGGGTTGCACCCGGTATGGATGATGTTGGCCATTCTGGCCTTTGCCACCGTTTTTGGTGTGTTGGGGCTGTTGCTTGCGGTTCCACTGGCCGCCACAACAGGGGTTTTGGTGCGCCACGGGTTGGCGCGCTATCTGACATCGGAAATCTACCTCGGCCCGGCCAAGAAGGTGAAATGACCGCAAGGCCTGAACAGCTGCTGCTTGACCTATCCCACAGGGTGGCCACGGGGCGGGATGATTTTCTGGTGTCGCCGGCCAATGCCGCAGCTGTGCGGCTGGTGGATGAATGGCCTAACTGGCCCAGCTATGGCGCAATATTGTTGGGCCCCCAGGGCAGCGGCAAAAGCCATTTGGCACGGGTGTGGCAGGCCATGTCTGCAGCGCAAGTTCTGGCCGCGCGAACATTGACTACGGAAGATGTGCCACAGGCGCTTGCAGGCAAGGCGCTAGTTCTCGAAGATGTGGCACAAGGCGAATTTGATGAGACGGCGCTGTTCCATGCTTGCAATCAGGCGCGGCAAGTGGGTGGGCACGTGCTGCTGACTTCGGTGC
>JAYTIG010000408.1:0-3953 GCA_043731995.1 Hyphomicrobiales bacterium | reverse complement strand
ATTGTGCCCAGTTTGTGAAAGCCCTTGCTTGCTGTTCCGGCAGGGGCGGACTATGTTGCCCGCTTCTGACCGTGAGCCAGCATTAGGCTGACATGGTTTCCAGAATCTTAAGTTAGAGGTTGTTGTGAAGTTCCAAGGTTCCATTCCCGCATTGCTGACCCCCATGAAGGGAGGCTCTGTTGATGAAAGCGCTTTCCGCAAATTCGTGGCCTGGCAATTGAAAGAGGGCAGCAATGGCTTCGTGCCAGTTGGGACCACTGGCGAAAGCCCGACGCTGACGCCTGAGGAACACAAGGCCGTGGTGCGCATCTGCATTGAGGAAGCCAAAGGCAAAGTGCCGGTGATTGCAGGCGCTGGCTCCAACAACACGGCAGAGGCGATTGAATATACCCAATACGCCAAGCAGGCTGGTGCTGATGCCGCATTGGTTGTGGTGCCTTATTATAACAAGCCAACGCAGGATGGCATCTATGCCCATTACGCGGCGATCGCCAAGGCCGTGGATATTCCGATTTTTGTTTACAACGTGCCCGGCCGCACCGTGGCCAATATCAGCGTTGAAACCCTGGCACGCCTCGCGCGTGATTTCAAAAATATCGTGGGTGTGAAAGATGCAACCGCTGATCTCACGCGCCCTTCGCGCCAGCGCTTGATGTCTGGTGAGAAGTTCATTCAACTCTCGGGCGAGGATGGCACGGCTTTGGGATTCAACGCCCATGGCGGTGTTGGTTGCATTTCAGTCACCGGCAATGTGGCCCCGCGGCTTTGTACCGAATTTCAGGATGCCACATTGAAGGGCGATTATGCCAAAGCGCTCAAGTTGCAAGACAAGCTGATGCCGCTGCACCACGCCATGTTTGTGGAATCAAGCCCAGGCCCGGTGAAATATGCCGCTAGCCTGCTTGGGCTTTGTGAGCCTGAAGCACGCCTGCCGCTGGTGCCAGTGATTGAATCGACCAAGAAGGCTGTGAAAGAGGCGCTGGTTCACGCGGGCCTCCTGAACTGAAATGTCATCAAAGGCCGGCGGCGCAAAGGCTGCAAGGAAAAAGGAAGGCATCAAGGTGGTGGCGGATAATCGCCGCGCCCGCTTTGATTATGAGCTGCTGCAGAAATTTGAAGCTGGTATCGAGCTGAAGGGCTCTGAAGTCAAATCCTTGCGCGTTGGCCATATCAATTTGGCCGAAGCCTATGCCGCCATGAAAGGCGAAGAGCTTTTCCTTTTCAATTCCAATGTGCCCGAATATCGCGAGGCCAATCGTTTCAATCACGAACCCAAGCGTCCCCGCAAGCTTCTGCTCCATGCCAAGGAAATTCAGCGGCTGGCGGTTGGGGTTTTGCGTGAAGGCCTCACCATTGTACCTATCAAAATGTTTTTCAATCCGCGTGGCCGGGTGAAGGTTGATATTGCTTTGGCCAAAGGCAAAAAATTGACCGACAAGCGCGAGACCACAAAATTGCGTGATTGGAACCGCGAGAAATCGCGCTTGCTGCGCGAGAGATAATGATTCTGGTCGCCCTTGGCAGCAATGTTGCGGGCTCCTGGGGCAGCCCGCGTCAAACAGTTCTGCGCGCTCTTGAAGAACTGGGCCGCTTTCCCTTGCGGCGTGTTGCTGCTTCCAGCCTGTTGGTGACCAAGCCTTTCGGTGTTTTGAACCAGCCGGATTTCGTCAACGCCGCAGCGGTGATTGATACAGCGCTGCCACCCGAGGCCTTGATGCATAAACTCCACATGATTGAACGCGCCGCTGGCCGCCGCCGTGGGCGACGTTGGGGGCCACGTACGCTGGACCTTGATTTGCTGGAATATCATGGGCTTGCGCGCTTGGGTTCGCCCAATGCATTAAAACTGCTGCGTCTGCCACATCCTGGAATAACGGAGCGCGGCTTTGTGCTTGCGCCTTTGGTAGAGATTGTGCCGCACTGGAAACATCCGCAAAATCATCTCACTGCCAGTGAAATGCTGAAACGCCTTTGAACAGCCGCCGCGAGAGTCTCATTAGCCGCCCATTAATTCTCAGTCGATACACTTCAGCCATCATGATGCGTGCTTGTGTGTTTGTATTGATGTCTATGGGTCTTGCTGGATCGGCAACCGCTCAGTCAACTAAGGAATTCAAATTTATTGGCGGAATGGAAACGCCTGTCGTGACCTATAAATTCAAAAATCAGGATGAAGGGGGTCCTGCCTTGTCAGGCCCCACGCGGGAAGAAGTGGATTTCCAAACCACTCTCGCGCCTGGTTCAATTCTCGTGAAAACGGCAGAGCGCCGCCTCTACTACATCTTGCCGGGGGGCAGGGCGCTGGCCTTTGCCGTTGGCGTGGGCCGCGAAGGTTATGAATGGAGCGGTGAGAACCGTGTGACGCGCAAAGCTGAATGGCCAGATTGGCGCCCGCCACCGCAGATGGTTGAGCGCGAAGCCGAGAATGGCCACCTTATCCCAACTTTCGTGAAGGGTGGCCCGGGCAATCCGCTTGGCGCTCGCGCCATCTATATTGGCGACACGGAGTACCGCATTCATGGCACGGACAAGCCCTGGAGCATCGGGCAAGCATCATCATCCGGATGCATCCGGATGCTGAATGACAATGTGACCGAACTCTATGATCTGGTGCAGGTCGGTGCCCGCGTTGTGGTGCAATAGGGTATCGCGCACCCTGCTTTGAATTAAATTTGCCAAAATGGATTCACCATAAACGCAGTCTTAACCAAAGACCGCCATGCTTAACCCAAGATTGAGGGGCCGTTGCCCTTCGTGTGTGAGTTTGTACTGGAGTTGAGTATGCGTAATTCTGGCCTTGGCGCCCACCTCAGTGGTTTTCCATTCAAAACCGTGATCATTGGCCTTGCCGCAGTTCTGCTGGCGGGCTGCTCTGATTCAATCGAGCGCTTCTCCACCAACTATTCCAATCCTTCGGATTCTGATCCGGTTTACACGGCTTCGATCCCGAAGAAAAAACTCTTCGCTGCGCCTAGATATCATGCGCCTTCCTATCAGGCCCCGCAGGATGATGTGGCCCAGGTTGATGAACAACCCATCGTGCAAAATCCTGTGGCTCGCGCCCCTTTGGCCGCGGCTCCAACCTATGACTATTCGCAGAGCTATTCCAAGACCTACCGCCAGCCAAACCTGGCTCAGGCTCCGGCAGCCCCGATTTATGCCCCACCAGCACGCCTCAGGGCGCCGGGTGAAGTCGCTGCGGCTGCTCCACAGGCACCAAATTATGCTAAGCCAACTTACAAAGCGCCAGTGATTGCGGACGAGCAAGTGGCAGATGCCGGTCCTGCTCCGATTGCAACTTCCTTGGGCAAGGTCTCTGGCTCCAACATCACTGTCGGGCAGGGCATGACACTCTATGCAATTGCCAAAGCCAACCACATGTCGGTGAAACAATTGGCGGAAGCCAATCACATTGCACTTCCATATTCCGTGGCTCCCGGCCGCATGTTGAAAGTGCCAGGTGTGAAGAAGGCCGTGCTGCCACAAGTGGCTGCTGCTGCGCCCGTTGCTGCGGCCCCTCAAGTGGCCGACGCAACACCGGCCGTGCCCGCCGCAGCAGCGGGCCAACACATTGTGGCCAAGGGCGACACGCTTTTCTCCCTCGGCCGCAAATACAATGTTTCTGCTTTCGCAATTGCCGATGCCAATGGCCTTGGGCATGACAAGGCGCTCAAGCTTGGTTCAAGCTTGAAGATTCCAGCCAACGGCCAAGTGGCTGCCGCCAAGATCGTTGCTTCGGCACCTGTTGCTGAAGACGCGGGCAAGACGGACGCTGACACGACAGTGGCCGCTGCCAACCCAGCACCTTTGGCTTTGCCAAAGGCGCAACAGCAAG
The DNA here is from genome assembly GCA_043731995.1 of Hyphomicrobiales bacterium. Classification (GTDB taxonomy): domain Bacteria; phylum Pseudomonadota; class Alphaproteobacteria; order Rhizobiales; family Aestuariivirgaceae; genus Aestuariivirga. The sequence goes on along the minus strand of JAYTIG010000408.1, from coordinate 118 downwards.
CTTCTGCTGCAACGGCTCTTGCAGCTCCTGCGTCAACACCTTCCGATGCCCAACTCGCAATGCGTTGGCCCCTGCGCGGCAAAGTGATTTCAGGCTTCGGTGCAAAACCTAATGGCAT
>JAYTIG010000407.1:0-3969 GCA_043731995.1 Hyphomicrobiales bacterium | reverse complement strand
GTCTGGTCGCAAACGCAGCGTCGAACGCACCAGATCAGCAAGAGACACAACTCCGGGCTTGGTGCGAAGCTTCACACAATCCTCGGCAGCGCAATTGAGTTCACGCGTATCTTCGAGGATCACCACGCGGTCATTGGTGGTTGCGACTTCAGCAAGCAACGCATTAACAAGCGTGGTCTTTCCGGAACTGGTGCCACCGACAACAACGATATTGCCCTTGGCGAGAACCGCTTCCTTCAACCATGTAGCCACTTGCGGCGGCATGATGGAGTGTTCGACATAATCACCAAGACGATGCACAAGCTTTGCTGGTTTGCGGATCGAGAAACAGGGTCCGGGTGCCACAGGTGGAATGAGGCCCTCAAAGCGCTCGCCAGTTTCCGGAAGTTCGGCGCTGACAATGGGCGAGCGCTCATGCACTTCCAACCGGATGTGGCTGGCGACCAAACGGATAATCCTTTCCACCTCTGACCATTGCAGCACTGTGCCTGTATCGGCGCGGCCTGTGTCCAAGCGGTCGAGCCACAGCCTGCCGTCCGGATTGACCATGACTTCGACGACTTGCGGATCGGCGAGTGCCTCTGCGATCACTGGACCAAATGCCGTTTTCAGCATGGCTTTGCGCCGTGCCAAGGCTTCTTCGCCAAATGAAGTGATGATCTTATCCATTGTTGTCACCAGATATCTCTGAAGACCCTGTTGGAGACGAAGCACCCGGCGCAACACCGGGAGGACGGGACGCAGCACCTTGTCCCTGTTGCACCGGGGCTTCTCCCCCACGACCAGGTCCCGCAGGTCTGGACGAAGATTGAGATGTCGGTTTTGTTGATGAGTGCTGGTGGATGACGAAGCCATCCGGCACCTGTTCATCAAGATCACGCGCGAAGAGATCGGGATCATTGGCGGCAATGCGCTCCATGACATCACGTACTGTGCTTTGCCCCGCCGCCAGCCGCTTGCCGATCTGGCTTACGAAAAACTCGAAGCGCTGGTTGCCCAAGCTCCGAGCGGGGTCTTGCTCCGACTTCGGAAGCGGTGGCGTCACCGTGAGATAGTAGCGGACAAACAGTCCCAGCGTTTCGAGAAGGACGGCAATGTTGCGTTCCGTCCGTTCTTGTTGCTTGGACATCACATCAAGACGACGTTGCAACGATGCATCGTTGCCCTGACTGCCATCCTCCGACAGAAACCTGTCGAGCGCCCGATCAACAATCTTGGACCTGTTGGCACCTTTGCGCTTGCAGGCAATCGCCAGCCGCTCAGCAACGGGATCGGAGACATAGGCAGTGAGGCGGAACCTGCTCATCGCATCCCCCTCAGAACACTGGCAGGGCGTCGTCGCCCTCGGCATCATTCACACCAAAGCTGCGTTGTGCAGCTGAGCGTGCCATCGGATCGGTATTGGCTGTTGCCATGCCGAAGTCGTCGTCAAGAACTGAGAGGTCATCGGATGGCACGAGTTCTGGCGAGACCGGAGTCTGCTGCTCATTCCATGGCTCACGGGTGAGACCGCCCTCTTCGCCTTCGCCACCATGTAACTGGCTGAACCACGGCTTCTCTAATCGCGTGTCAGAATTACGGACCTGCCCTTCCCAATCATGGGCAGCATGGGGTGGGCAGTCAGCGTAAGATTCTTCTGCGAGAACAGGCGGCGGCAAAATCCGCCCCTTAAAATTATCATCTTCGTAAAAGCGAAGCTTCTTGGCACGGATGGGCGGCAGGCCAGAGACGAGAACCAGCGCTTCATCATTGGGAAGCTGCATGACTTCTCCCGGTGTCAGCAAGGCTCGCGCCGTTTCCTTACGGCTCACCATCACATGGGCGAGCCAAGGTGCAAGTCGATGGCCGGCATAGTTTCGCTGGGCGCGAAGTTCGGTTGCTGTCCCTAATGAATCCGAAATGCGCCGTGCCGTGCGCTCATCATTGGCCGCAAAGGCAATGCGCACATGGGCATTGTCGAGAATGGCATTGTTCTCGCCGTAGGCTTTGACGATTTGATTGAGAGATTGCGCAATGAGATAGACCCTGATGCCATAGCCCGCCATGAAGGCCAGCGCCGTCTCAAAGAAATCCAGTCTCCCCAGTGCCGGAAACTCATCCAGCATCAACAGCAGCTTCCGGCGCTTCACACCCTTCTCGCCTTCAAGTGTTTCCGTAAGACGTCTGCCAATCTGATTGAGGATCAAACGAACCAGCGGCTTGGTGCGGGAAAGATCGGCAGGTGGAATAACGAGATAAAGCGACAGTGGCTTCTTGGCTTCCATCAAATCGGCAATCCGCCAATCACAGGTGCTGGTGTTCCGAGCCACGACGGGGTCGCGGTACAACCCCAGGAAGCTCATTGCAGTCGAAAGCACACCCGAGCGCTCATTCTCTGACTTGTTCAGAAGCTCACGGGCTATAGAGGCGATAACCGGATGGACCTTGGGTTCCGTTGTCGTTCCCATGTGATTGGTTGACATCATCACGCGCAAGGTGCGTTCAATCGAACGTGAGGGGTCAGAAAGGAATGATGCAACACGGGCCAGTGTCTTTTCGCCTTCCGCATAGAGGACGTGTAGAATCACACCTACAAGCAACGCGTGGCTGGTCTTCTCCCAGTGGTTGCGGCGCTCAAGTGCACCTTCCGGGTCAACGAGAATATCGGCAATGTTCTGGACATCGCGGACTTCCCATTCACCTTTGCGTACTTCCAGCAGTGGATTGTAACGCGCACTCTTGGGATCAGCCGGATTGAACAGCAAGCAATGCGAAAACGTCGACCGGAACCCAGCCGTCAACTGCCAGTTCTCGCCCTTGATGTCGTGGATGACTGTCGAATGAGGCCAGGTCAGCAGTGTTGGGATGACAAGGCCAACGCCCTTACCAGAGCGTGTCGGCGCAAAAGCCAACACATGTTCTGGGCCATTGTGACGGAGATAAGCTTGTCCCAGCTTCCCCAAAAACACACCCTGTCCCGAGAATAGCTTTGCGGACGTCAGTTCTTCGATATTGGCCCAACGGGCTGAGCCATAGGTTGTGACCAACTTGTTTTGCCGTGCCCGCCACAGTGAGCCAGCAATTGCCACCAATGTTCCGGCAATGCCGCTGCCTGCCGCAAACATTCCGGCTTTCCGAAATACAGCTGGTGCATAGGCCTCATAGGCATACCACCATTCAAACAACCGCCACGGTAGGTAGATCGGTTGGCCAAGGACTGACGTGAGTGGAGCGCCCAATCTTGGCTGGTTGCCCAGCATCGCCGCTGTCCATTGTGTCGAAGCCCACAAGCCTCCAGCCACAATCGAAACAACGAGGCATCCTTGCCCCACAAGAATTTTGGTCGGTGACATTCTGCGTCCACTCGGATCACACACCGGATCATTCCGGAATGTGGTTCAAGCATCGCCGCAAAGTGCCACTTTGCTCAATTGGGAAAGGCGGGAAAACGCGGGAACTAGATGATACGACAAAGTCGCAGAGGCCGTTTCAAGGCCAAGGAGCTACCCATCACAAACGATTCCTTTCACTCAGAAAGTGATGGACGCGACCAATCACAAAGCTGAAAATATAGATCCGTACACAGGAGAAAACTTTTGTAGGAAAGCAGTATATATTCATCGCGGAGTGTAACAGTGGAATTCTCTGAGTGTTATTAGAAAACGCTCATCGTTAAGAGCTCGATAGATTTACTAGCCCACACTAAATTTGAACGCGAACAGGTTGACGAATTCTATCGTACAACCGCACTTGCGCACTATGCGACAACTCCACAACAGCCGCAAATCTTTGTGTGCCTTCAGTGCCAAACCAACCTGATTCACAACGCACGACCAGATAATATGAATCGCCGTAGTTTTGAAGATCGCGCTTATATGTGACGCTTGCACGTTGGACTGTGCTCAATTCTCTGCTTTGTGGGCCGGGTAGAAGCTTGCAATTGTATTTGTCTGCAATTTCAGGAACCGGACCTTCATCAGCAGTTCTCTT
>JAYTIG010000406.1:0-3980 GCA_043731995.1 Hyphomicrobiales bacterium | reverse complement strand
TCGGTGGCCTTTCCGCCAACGGCAAGCTCTATGCTGCGCCATTCTATGGTGAAAGCTCTTACATCATGTACCGCACCGACCTGATGGAAAAAGCTGGCTTGAAAATGCCAGATGCTCCGACCTGGGATTTCGTGCGTGACGCTGCCAAGAAGATGACCGACAAGGCCGCTGGCGTGAACGGCATCTGCCTGCGCGGCAAGGCCGGCTGGGGTGAAAACATGGCCTTCCTGACGGCCACGGCCAACTCTTTCGGCGCTCGCTGGTTTGACGAAAAGTGGCATCCTCAATTCGATCAACCAGAATGGAAGAACACCCTTCAGTTCTACGTCGACATGATGAATGAATCGGGCCCACAAGGCGCTTCGGGCAACGGCTTCTCTGAAAACCTGGCGCTCTTTCAGTCCGGCAAGTGCGGCATGTGGATTGACGCCACGGTTGCTGCCAAGTTCGTGTCTGATCCGAAGGCCAGCAAGGTTGCTGATAAGGTTGGCTACGCTCTGGCTCCAGACACCGGCCTCGGCAAGCGTTCGAACTGGCTTTGGGCCTGGGCCCTTGCCATTCCCGCTGGCACCAAGAAAGCTGATGCGGCTCAGAAGTTCGTAGGCTGGGCCACGTCCAAGCATTATGAAGATCTGATCGCCAAGCAAGATGGCGTTGCCCAAATCCCTCCGGGCACCCGCATCTCGCTCTACGCAAACCCGGAATATGCAAAACTTCCATTTGCCAAGATGACCTTGGACTCCATGAACTCAGCTGATCCGACGCATCCAACTGTGAAGCCAGTGCCATACACTGGCGTGCAGTTTGCCTCGATCCCTGAATTCGCTGGCATTGCCACCAAGGTGGGTGAGCTGTTCTCTGCGGCCCTCGCTGGCCAGATCAAGGTTGATGATGCCCTGAAGCAAGCTCAGGACTTCTCCACCGCTGAAATGACCAAGGCTGGCTACATCAAGTAACACTTGATCGCAGGGCGGCTGGCCACAACTCCAGCCGCCCAAATTTTCTCCCAAGCCATTTCCGCGCGGCACATTGACGTTGCAGTTAAACCTTTGCCTTGCACGCGCGGGAATGGCGATTTTCTCTGCAGTCTTGCTGCCCCGGTTCTTGGCTACCAAGCTTGTGGCTCTGAAATCGTACCCAGCAAGCATCCACAAAGACAGCGCAAGGCCGGACTTGCCTGCCAATAAATAATTGAGAAATCCGTGCAGGGGTTGAACACATGGCAACAAGCCACGCGCAAAATCTGGGAAAATGGGCCCTGGCGCCATCATTGGCGGTTCTCACGGCTTGGGCCTTCGTGCCGCTCTCGATCGCCATCTATTTCGCGTTCCTGCGCTATAATCTGCAGAGCGACAACACAGGCTGGTATGGCCTCAGCAATTTCTATTACTTCTTCACTGACCCCTATTTCCTGAAGGATCTGATCAACACCATTCTGTTGGTCTTCTTCACACTGGTCATCACCGTCGTGGGCGGTGTGTTCCTGGCCATCCTGCTGGACCAGCCCTTCTGGGGGCGCGGCATTGTCCGCATCTTGATGATCTCGCCGTTCTTCATCATGCCAACCGTGTCATCGCTGGTGTGGAAGAACCTCATCATGCATCCAGTGTTCGGCCTTTTCGCCGCCATTCAGAAATTCTTCGGCGCAGAGCAGGCACTGGATTGGTTCGCCACCGTGCCACTGCTCTCGATCATTATCATCGTGTCCTGGCAATGGCTGCCCTATGCCGCACTCATCTTGCTCACGGCGTTGCAGTCATTGGATGAAGAACAGAAGGATGCCTCCGAAATCGATGGCGCTGGCCCGCTGTCCTATTTCCGCTACATCGTGCTGCCGCATCTGTCGCGCCCGATCACCGTGGTGATCCTGATCGAGACCATTTTCCTCTTGAATATTTTTGCAGAGATCAAGGTGACGTCGTCTGGCGGCTTTGCCGGAAACCTCACCTACCTCGTTTTCTCGCAGCTCAATGACGCCACTGACGTTGGCGAGGCGGCGGCCGGTGGCCTCGTCGCCGTGGTGCTGGCAAATATCGTGTCTTATTTCCTCGTCCGCATCGTCGGCAAGAATTTGGAGGGTTGATCCATGGCCCGCAAGCAAAACCCTGGCAGAAAACTCGTCTTCACCATCATCGCCTGGACCATCGGCCTGATGATGTTCTTCCCGATCTTCTGGACGGCCGTGGCTGCCTTCAAGACAGAGTCAGACGCCTACACTCTGCCGCAGAATTGGCTCTCCACACCTTGGACGCTGGAAAACTTCGGCATCGTTCAAGAGCGCTCCAACTACCTGCGCTATATTTTAAACACCATTGGCATTGCATTCTTCTCCACGGTTTTGGGTTTGATCTTTGCAGTGCCTGCCGCCTGGTCCATGGCATTTTCGCCAGTCACCAAGCCATCCATAGGCTGGAGCGTAAAGCGCTGGCTGGGCACGATCTTGGGCTGCGCCGCCGTGGCAGGCGTCATTCTCTATTTCGCAGTGAATTGGGATCTCACAGGCCATCCGCTGCTCGGCATCCTGATGTTGATTCTCTTCATCACGCCAATCGTGCTTTGGGTTTTCAGCCGCAACACCACCGATGCGCTGCTGTGGATGCTCTCCACCAAGATGATGCCGCCTGCCGGTGCGCTCATTCCCATCTACCTGCTGTTCAACCGCAATGGTTTGATCTTCAAGGATTGGGGCTGGATTGACCTTTCAGAATGGAATCTGATGGACTCTTTCTGGGGCATGATCCCGCTGATGATGCTGCTCAACCTGCCGATCATCATCTGGATGCTCTACACCTATTTCAAGGAAATCCCCGGCGAGATTCTGGAAGCGGCCCGCATGGATGGCGCCAATGTCTGGAATGAGCTCACCAAGATCCTCACACCCATGGCCATTCCCGGCATCGTTTCCACCTGCCTGCTCAATCTCATCCTGGCGTGGAACGAAGCCTTCTGGTCACTCAACCTCACCAACAAATATGCCGCTCCCTTGAGCTTCTTCATCTCGGAATATTCCAGCCCGGAAGGGCAGTTCTGGGCCAAGCTTTCGGCGGCTTCCCTTATGGCAATTGTGCCAATCCTCATTGTCGGCTGGTTCTCACAGCGGCAACTTGTGCGCGGCCTCACATTCGGAGCAGTGAAATAACATGGGCACTTTTCAACTCAGCAAAGTCCGCAAGGCATTTGGCGAAGCCGTCATCATTCCTGGTGCAGATCTCGAAATCAGGGAGGGCGAGTTCATCGTTTTCGTTGGCCCCTCAGGCTGCGGCAAGTCAACCCTTCTGCGCCTCATTGCGGGTCTTGAGGATATGACGTCCGGCAAGATCAGCATTGATGGCAAGGACATGACCGACGCCCCACCATCAGAGCGCGGCCTGGCCATGGTGTTCCAATCCTATGCGCTATATCCGCACATGAGCGTACGCGACAACATTGCCTTCCCGCTGAAAATGCACAAGGTGCCGAAGGCCGAGATGGACGCCAAGGTGGCAGAGGCTGCTGCGAAGCTGAACCTGACTGACTATCTCGATCGCAAGCCACGCCAGCTTTCCGGCGGCCAGCGCCAGCGCGTGGCCATCGGCCGCGCCATTGTGCGCGATCCGAAGGCCTTCCTGTTCGATGAGCCGCTGTCAAACCTTGATGCTGCGCTGCGCGTGAACATGCGTGTTGAAATCATGCAGATGCACACGGAAATGAAGGCCACGATGATTTACGTGACTCACGATCAGGTGGAAGCCATGACCATGGCAGACCGCATTGTGGTTCTGAACCGTGGCAACATCGAGCAGGTGGGCTCTCCGCTGGAACTCTACAACAAGCCGAATTCGCTGTTCGTGGCGGGCTTTATCGGTTCGCCCAAGATGAACTTTGTTGAAAACAACTCCATCGGCGTGCGCCCCGAACATATCGAACTTTCTGACAAGAAAGGCGATTGGCAGGGCACGGTGAAGTTGGCCGAACATCTGGGTTCCGACACATTCCTCCAT
>JAYTIG010000405.1:0-1417 GCA_043731995.1 Hyphomicrobiales bacterium | reverse complement strand
GCAAAGTGGAAAACCAGCGGCCCCGAAATCCAAGCCATCGTTGATGGCCGGCACGCTGACCCGTTTAAGGTTCTCGGCCTTCACAAGCTGGGAAAGATTTTTATCGCGCGGGCCTATATTCCGGGTGCTGATATTGTGTCGGTTCAGGCCCTCGATGGCACAGAGCTTGGCCCGTTAGAGCGCCGCCACCCTGCAGGATTTTTTGAAGGCGAGGTGAAGGCCGGCTCACTTCAAGCGATTCGTTTCCAATGCGCCAATGGCGGCGGAAGATGGACAACAACGGATGCCTATTCGCTCGGCCCCGTGCTCGGCCCGCAAGATGATTATTTTATCGGCGAAGGCAATCACCTCAATCTTTCCTCCAAACTGGGTGCCCATCCGATGCGCCACGAAGGCGTGGATGGTGTTCACTTCGCCGTTTGGGCGCCCAACGCCGAGCGTGTTTCCGTGGTGGGTGATTTCAATGGCTGGGATGGCCGCCGCCATGTGATGCGCAAACGCATGGACGTGGGCGTGTGGGAGATCTTCGTGCCAGAGGCGCAAGCCGGGCAGTCCTATAAATATGAACTCTTGGCCCATGGCGGAAAACTCATGCCGCTGAAGGCCGACCCCTTTGGCTTTGCCTCAGAGCTGCGCCCCAACACAGCATCGAAAGTTTATGACATCTCCAATTTCCATTGGAGTGATGCGGACTATTTGCAACACCGCGCGCAGGGTGACAAGCGCCGTCAGCCCATGTCGGTCTATGAAGTGCATCTTGGTTCCTGGCGCCGCAAAAACGGCAATGAATTCCTCACCTATGATGATTTGGCCGACCAGTTGGTCTCATATGTAAAGGAAATGGGCTTCACGCATATTGAGCTGTTGCCGGTTTCTGAACATCCCTACGATCCAAGCTGGGGCTATCAACCCACCGGGCTCTTCGCCCCCACCGCCCGATTTGGTGATCCTTCAGGTTTTGCCCGTTTTGTGGATGCAGCCCACGCCGCAGGCATCGGCATCATCCTCGATTGGGTGCCAGCACATTTCCCGACCGATCAACATGGCCTCGGCAATTTTGACGGCACAGCGCTCTATGAACACGCAGACCCGCGCCAGGGCTTTCACCCGGATTGGAATACGGCAATCTACAATTTCGGCCGCCGCGAAGTTTTCAGCTTCTTGCTCAACAACGCGCTTTTCTGGCTGAAGCAATATCACGTGGATGGCCTGCGCGTCGATGCCGTGGCCTCGATGCTCTATCTTGATTATTCACGCAAGGAAGGTGAGTGGATTCCCAACAAGCACGGCGGACGCGAAAATCTCGAAGCCATTTCATTCCTGCAGCGCATGAACCACGAAACCTATGGCCAGCATCCCGGCATTGTGACTATTGCCGAAGAAAGCACGGCATTCCCTGGCGTGTCGAAGCCAACGT
>JAYTIG010000404.1:0-3987 GCA_043731995.1 Hyphomicrobiales bacterium | reverse complement strand
AAAAGGCCCCCGAGGGAGCCTGTTTTCCGCGTAGCACCGTGTATCCGGCAGGGTTAACCCTGCCTGGCGCTACGCGTTCCTACGACGATAAGAATAGTATTCATGGCACATAGTTCTATGTGCACTGCAAAATTTGTCAAGGGTGGATTGGGGGATTAGGTAATTTTATGGTGAAGCCTGCTCCCAATCCACCATTTGGCCCCGGTACAAAGTGAGCTGGCGCTTGATATATTGGCGGGTGGCAGTTTTGGCTGCTGAGGTGGCTTCTTCGAGGCTGATCTCGCCGCGCAGATGAGCTTGCAGTTCCGGCACGCCGATGGCTTTCATTAGTGGGGCGTTTGGGTCCAGCTCCGGCAAGGCCCGCACCTCGTCCAGTGCACCCTGGGCCAGCATTTGGTCAAAGCGCAGCTCGGCGCGGCGGTAGAGTTCTTCGCGCGGGACAGAGATGAAATGCTTGGTGACCGCATAGTTTTTCAAAGGCGCATCCGCTTCAGCCACGGCCTGCCAATGCAAAAGGCTGTGACCAGTGCTGTCGTAGACTTCCAGCGCGCGGATCAATCGCTGGCGATCCGATGGGTGCAGGCGGGCGGCTGAAGCCTTGTCCCGTGCTGCCAACTCGGCATGCAAGTTGGCGGTGGAGCTGCGCCAGTGCTCCCGCACTTCGGGGTTGATCTCAGGAACTTCAGACAAACCTTTGATAAGAGACATGAAATAGAGACCAGTTCCACCGCAAAGAATGGGCAGTTTGCCATATTCATGAGCCTGCTCAACCTGGGCCAGTGCCTCCTGTTGCCAGCGCGCTACCGAATAGGCCTCGCTGGCGGCAACATGACCATAGAGGCGGTGAGGCACCACAGCCTCTTCTGCGGCAGAAGGCCTGGCCGTGAGCAGGCGCAGCTCCGCATAGACCTGCATCGAATCCGCATTGATCACCAGGCCATTTTCGGTAACCGCCAAATGCGCGGCATATGCAGACTTGCCGCTGGCCGTTGGGCCTGCAATAAGCACCACGCGTTTTTGATGTTGGCTGAAGATTGGTTGGGCTGACATGGTTTTTCGCTTTGGCTTCCTATGGAGAATTCACAAACTTGGCTGCGCCTTCCGAGAAAGATCTGTTCCAGCATGCGCTGGGTCTGCACCAAAAAGGCATGCTGCCGCAAGCCGAGGCGCTTTACCATGACTTGCTGGTGCGCAATCCCAAACATTTCGAGGCGCTGCATCTTCTGGGCCTGATCCGGTACAAACAAGGGAAGTTGGAAGAGGCGGAAAAACTGATCAAGCTGGCCTTGGCCATCGATGCCAAGTTTGCCAATGCCCACTATAACCTTGCCCTTTGCCTTGATGAATTGCGCAAGTTCGAAGAGGCGATCAAACATTACGAACGCGCGGGTGTTTTAGGCTTCGACAAGGCGCAAATCGAAAATGCGATCGGCGGCATGCTGGTTGTTTTGGGCAGGCCCGCCGAAGCTTTGCCCAGGCTCAACAACGCCCTGCGTTTGAACCCGAATTTCGCCGATGCCTTGGCCAACAGGGCTCTCGCCTTGCGCGGCCAGGGCAACATGATGGAAGCCCTCGCCGCCGCTGACAAGGCATTGGCAGTCAACCCCAATGCCAAGAATGTGCGCCTCGTCCTGGGTTATCTGCTGACCGACTTGCGTGAGAATGAAGAAGGCCTGAAACACCTTGATCGCGCCAAGGAATTGGGTGCAGATTCGGTGGAATTCCATGAAGCGCGCGCCAGTGCGTTGCGCGAGTTGAACCGCTTTGATGAAGCGCTGGCCGAATATGACGAGATCAAGAAGCTGCGGCCCGGACAAGATTATCACATCTTCGATGTGTTCGGCATCAAGACCAAAATCTGCCAGTGGGCAAACTATGCCGAAGTTGTGGCCACAGCACGGGAGTTGAAGGCGGATTGGATCGCCTCGGTGAAACCCTTTATCCTGACGCAGATGGTGGATGAGCCCGTTGAATGCCTGGCTGCTGCCAGGGATGCTGCTGACTTGATTGCCCGGAACCCTGCCCTTCAAGTCAAAGTGGCTGCCGCGGCCAAGGTCAATGGCAAGATCAAGATTGGTTATTTCTCCGGCGACTTTTGCAGCCATCCCGTGGGCCAGCTTATTGGCGGCGTTATCGCGGCCCATGACAAGAGCCAGTTTGAAATCCATGCTTTTTCACAAGGCAAAGTAACAGGCGATGAATATCAGAACCGGATCATTGAGGGTGCTGACCGATATTACCACACCCAAAAGTTCAGCCCGGAAATGGCGTTGGCCCAGGCGCGCGAGAAAAATCTCGATATCGCGGTTGATCTTGCCGGATTCACGGCCTACGGCAGGCCCTATCTTTTCGCGGGGCGGGTGGCGCCCATTCAGGTTAACTATTTGGGCTATCCCGGCACGATGGGCTCATCCACCACTGACTACATCATTGCCGATCAAAGCGTCATCCCCGAAAGCGCACAGGGCTATTACACAGAAAAAATTGCCTATTTGCCGGATTGCTTTTTGCCACATGATCCATCGCGCGAAATTGGTGCCAGCCAGATGACGCGCGCGCAAGTGGGCCTGCCTGAGGGCAAGTTTGTATTCTGCTCTTTCAACAACTACGCCAAGCTAACCCCAGACACTTTCACGCGGTGGATGCGCGTTCTATCCCGCGTGCCCGAAAGTGTGATGTGGTTGCCAAAGGCGACCACCTGGCTGCGTGAAAACCTGAAGCGCGAGGCCGAGGCGCGCGGCATTGCAGCGGACAGGCTCTACTTTGCGCCTTTCGCTTCGCGCAGCGAATATTTTGACCGCTTTGCCTTGGCTGATCTGTTTCTCGACAGCTTTCCCTATAATGCTCACACCACTGCAGGTGATGCGCTTTGGGGCGGCGTTCCGGTTTTGACAATGGCCGGCAAGGGCTTTGCCTCGCGTGTCGCCTCAAGTGCTGTAAAGGCCGCAGGACTTCCTGAACTTGCGACCCGTTCGGTTGAAGACTTCGAAGAACTGGCAGTGAAACTGGCCCATGATCCTGCCCGCATTGCAGGCTTGAAGCAGCACCTCGCGAAAGAACGTGCCGGTCTCGCGCTGTTTGACGTGCCACGTTACACGCGGCACCTGGAACAGGCGTTCCTGCTGATGCTACAACGGCAAAAGCTGGGCCTTTCGCCAGACCATATCTTTGTGAAGCGCAACGCATGAGCAGCCGTGCCCTCACTTCAATCGGCCAGGTTCTTGTCGTGATCGAAAAACCGGGCCTTGGCAGGCTGGCACATGAACAGCTTGAACTCATGGCCCAATTCGGTGCTGGCTCTCCGCGCTGGCTGGCTGATGGCGAGGCACTGGAAGTCGACGGCTTCGAAGGGATTGATCAGGCCGCTGCCGCACTTCGTGCCCAAAATCTGGATGCCGTAGTTGTGCCAAAGGCAAACCGCCGCAAGCGTGTGTTGTTGGCCGATATGGATTCCACCATGATCGAGCAGGAATGCATTGATGAACTTGGCGCCGTTGCGGGCTTGGGCGAAAAGATCAGCTCCATCACCGTGCGGGCCATGCGCGGTGAGGTGGATTTTGAAGGCGCGCTCAAGGAACGTGTGAGTCTGCTCAAAGGGCTGGATGAAGCCATCATCGCCAAATTGCTCCGTGAACGGATCAGTTACATGCCCGGCGGCAAAGTGCTGTTGGCAACGATGAAGGCACACGGTGCCTATTGCGCGCTGGTTTCGGGCGGCTTTACCGCCTTCACCGAACATGTGGCCAAGGCGCTGGGTTTCGATGAAAACCGGGCCAACACACTACTGGTTTCAGGCGGCAAGTTGACGGGCGAAGTGGCCCTGCCCATTCTGGGCAAGGATGCAAAGGTTGAAAGCCTGCACCGCGTTGCGGCTGCGCAAGGTGTTACTGCCGCCGATGTCTTGGCCGTGGGCGATGGTGCCAATGACATCCCAATGTTGCAAGCTGCTGGCATGGGTGTGGCGCTTCATGCCAAGCCGAAAGTGCA
>JAYTIG010000403.1:0-3994 GCA_043731995.1 Hyphomicrobiales bacterium | reverse complement strand
CAGTGGTTGGCATTTCAACCCCCATTCTTCTTGCCGCCACAGGCGAGTTGGTTGTTGAAAAAAGCGGCGTCCTCAATCTCGGTGTTGAAGGCATGATGTTGGTCGGTGCAATCACGGGCTTTGCCGTCACCTTCACCACATTCAACCCTTGGCTGGGGTTCCTCGCAGGCGCGGCTGCAGGGGCTGCCATTTCAATGGTTTTTGGTGTGCTCGTGTTGTCTTTGGGGTCGAACCAGGTCGCAACAGGTTTGGCGCTGGCCATCTTGGGCATTGGCCTTTCGACGCTGATTGGCACAGGATTTACCGGCATGATCGTGCCGCAATTTTCATCGATCTTCCCGGACGTGCTGTCGAGTGATCCTTTTTGGCGGGTGATCTTCGGCCATAGCCCTCTGGTCTATATCGCATTGTTCATCATTTTTGCCGTGGGTTGGTTCCTGAACAAAACCCGCGCCGGCCTGGTCCTGCGGGCCGTGGGCGAAAATGATCATTCAGCCCATTCCATCGGCTATTCGGTGATTGGCATCCGCTACATGGCAGTGGCTTTCGGCGGGGCCATGGCGGGCATTGCGGGCAGCTATTTCTCCATGGTCATCACCCCCATGTGGGCCGAACGCATGACAGCGGGCAGGGGCTGGATAGCGTTGGCGCTGGTGGTGTTCTCTGGATGGAAGGCCGGGCGCCTCTTGGCGGGTGCGTATTTCTTCGGCATCTTGATGGCATTTGAACTTTACTCCAAGGCTTCGGGCGGTCTGCTGCTGCCATCACAATTTTGGGCCGCGATGCCTTACATCATGGCCATTGTTGTGTTGGCGGTGATATCATTCCGGGACCGGACGGGGAGTGAGGCACCTGCCTGCCTTGGCAAACCGTTCCACCCGAATACATGAAACTAGACAAAAAAATTTAACAGGAGAAGCAGATGACGAATATCAATCGACGGACTTTCATCAAGACAGTTTCAGCAACAATTGCGCTGCCAGCTGCCTTTGCGGGCAAGGGCCATGCCGCAGACAGATTGAAAGTGGGCTTTGCCTATCTGGGCCCGGTGGGTGACTTTGGATGGACCTGGGCACACGACAAGGGCCGCAAGTTCATGGTTGACCAGTTGGGCGGCAAGGTTGTCGGCGACTATGTCGAAAATGTAGCGGAAGATGCTTCGGCCGTTCCAGTGATCCGTGACTTGGCGCAAGCTGGCCATGACCTCATTTTCACAACGTCCTTCGGTTATATGGATCAGACGCTCCAAGTGGCCAAAGACTTCCCCAAAGTGCATTTTGAACATTGCACGGGCTTCAAGCGCGCCGATAACGTTGCAACCTATAATTCCCGCTTCCATGAAGGCCGCGCCGTTTTGGGCACGATTGCCGGCATGATGTCCAAGACCGGTACAATCGGCTATCTCGGCTCATTCAAGGTTCCTGAAGTTGTGATGGGTGTGAACTCTTTCGCCCTCGCGGCACAAGCTGTGAACCCGAAGATTAAAGTGAAATTGGTGATGATCGACTCATGGTTTGATCCCGCCAAGGAAGCTGCCGCCACCGAAACTTTGGCCAATCTGGGCTGCGACGTAATCACCGCGCACACCGACAGCCCGGCCACTTTGCAAGTTTGCGAACAGAAAAAGATCTTCGGCTTTGGCCAGGGTGCCGATATGTCGAAGTTTGCACCAAACGCCCATCTGACGGCAATCGAGGACATTTGGGGCCCATACTACCTGTCGCGTGCCAAGGCCCAGCTTGATGGTTCTTGGAAATCGACCGACACCTGGTGGGGCTTCAAGGAAGGCACCGTGGTGATTTCGCCATACAACAAGGCGATGCCGAAGGAAGTTGCCGCCGCCGCCGACAAAATCCAGGCTGGCTGGAAAGACGGCAGCTACAATGTGTTCACCGGCCCGATTGCAGATCAATCAGGCGCAGAAAAGGTGGCCAAGGGCGTTGTCATGAAAGACGACCAACTTGCCGGTCTTGACTGGTTCGTGAAGGGCGTTGAAGGCGCATAAGCTTTCTGCTGCAAGACACTGAGGCCGATCTCGCAAAGAGGTCGGCCTTTCCATTTCAGCCGTTACCCATTGCGGCGTTTGAGGCCACGCATCAGCACCCGCGCCACTCTTTTCGCCAGTTTTCCCCAAGGCGGACCCAGATGCTCGAAGATATTGACGAAGCCAATTTGATGAACGGCCCGCGCGTGGCTGAAGCGCCGGAACCCATCTTGGCCATGGTATGCGCCCGTGCCGCTCTGACCTATGCCACCGAAAGGAAGGCCATCCTGCGCGATGTGGAGTAGTGTCCCATTCACCGTTACGCCACCAGACGAAGTGCCAGCAAGAACCCGGTCGCGATCGCGATGATCTGAGGCGAAACAATAGAGCGCCAGCGGCCGGTCGCGTGCCTTCACAAAGGCCATGGCCTCGCCCAAGGATTGGTAACTGATGACAGGAAGAACCGGGCCAAAGATTTCTTCCGTCATCAACACACTCCCGGCAGGTGCATTGAGAACCACAATGGGCGAAATCTTTCCATTGGCGCTGGGCACATTGGAATGCGCAAGAATTGTAGCACCCCCTGCGCGCGCTTCCTCGACCGCTGCGAGCAAACGATGGCGATGACGTTCACTGATCACGTTGCTGTAATCTTCATTTTCCTGAATCGTCGGATAGCTGTGCCTTGTGACATCGATCACCGCTTGGGCGAAGGCCGCGGCCTGATTTGCCGGAACCAAGGCATAGTCAGGCGCAATGCAAGTTTGACCGGCGTTGACGAATTTGCCGAATGAAACCGAGTTGACGGCTTTTTCGATATCGTAGCCAGGGCAGATGATGGCGGGAGACTTGCCGCCCAATTCGAGCGTGACGGGTGTCAGATTTTCAGCAGCAGCCCGCATCACCTGGCGGCCAACTGATGTCGATCCCGTGAACACCAGATGATCGAACGGCAGAGAAGAAAAAGCCTGAGCCAGTTCGACCCCGCCGGTGACCACACTGACTTCATCGGGCGTGAAACGTTGAGCTACGAGCCTGGAAAGCAAGCCGGAAAAGGCGGGGGTTAATTCGGAAGGCTTCAACATGGCACAATTACCCGCTGCCAAGACATCCGCAAGTGGCGCAAGTGAAAGCAACAGTGGATAATTCCATGGCGATATGATTCCGATCACCCCAAGCGGTTCATAGCGCACCCATGCCCTGGCGGGCTGAAAGGCCATTGCCACATGGCGAGGTTCGTCACGCATCCAGCGCCGCAATGACTTGCGCGCATGCTGGATTGCGTTGATGAGCGGCACCATCTCCAGCAATTCTGTCTCTGCACGAGAGCGGCCACCGAAATCGGAAGAAATGGCCGCGATAATCTCCTCTTGGCTATCAAGTACCATCGCGCGCAAGGCATCGAGCCTGGCGCGGCGTTGATTGGCATCCGGCGCAGGATTTGCGCGCGATGCCTTTCGAAGCTGGTCAAAGGTTTGGTTGAGATCTCCCATGCTATGCGCTCCACAAGGAAGGCCTTGCCTTCAGTGCCGGCCTCACCATGGGGATGGTGAGGGTTGTGCTGAACACCGCCATCAACAAAAGAGCCGTAAACAAATCTGCCGAGATGATAGCCTTGTCCAGCAACACATTGGCAAAGATGATCATGATGAGCGCTTTGGTTTGGAGCAGCCAGCCAATCACTAGCGCTTCACCCTTGGGCCAGTTGAGAATGCGCCCGGCCAGCGCAACGCCTGCCAATTTGCCACCAACGGATACCACGAGAAGAAGAAGTGCTGCCACAAGAATAGTGACGCCTCCCATGTGCCAGGTTGTCTTCAAACCGGTTGAAAGAAAAAACACCGGCATCACGGTCAACAAAATGGCTTCGCGCAATTGATCAAAGCGTTCTGTGCTAAACCACCGACGCTCTGAGACAGCTCCCGCCAGGAAGGCCCCAACCATGAAATGGAGGCCGGAAAAATCAGCGCCAAAACCGCAGATCAAAAGCCACAACAGGGCCACGGGCCA
>JAYTIG010000402.1:0-1424 GCA_043731995.1 Hyphomicrobiales bacterium | reverse complement strand
ACCGTGATGCGGATCTGGTCGAAAACCTGAACCGGAGTGACCGGGTTGAAGACGTTCATGAGCTCTTGGTTCATGGTGTCCTTGCTCCTTTTTGCGGGAATGCTTCCCGCCTGAAATTAATACGCAAATTCGAAATGGGCGGGCGCTGAGAAACGCCCTGCCCTTCATTCACATCAACGCCGTTCGTGCGGAACGGCGGGCGGCGCTTCCGGCGGCGCCCCGTTCTGCAGCTCAACATTCAGGCCAAGAGAACGCATTTCCTTGACCAACACGTTGAAGCTCTCGGGAATGCCGGTTTCGAAGGCATCATCACCACGGACGATGGCTTCATAAACCTTGGTGCGGCCCGCCACGTCGTCTGACTTGACGGTGAGCATTTCCTGCAGCGTATAGGCAGCGCCATAGGCTTCGAGCGCCCAGACTTCCATTTCACCAAAGCGCTGGCCACCAAACTGCGCCTTGCCGCCCAGCGGCTGCTGGGTCACAAGCGAGTAAGGCCCGATAGAACGGGCGTGGATCTTATCGTCCACAAGGTGATGCAGCTTCAGGATATAAATATAGCCCACGGTGACCAACCGGTCGAAAGCCTCACCGGTGCGGCCGTCATAAAGCTTGATCTGGCCGGAGGTAGAAAGGCCCGCATCCGAAAGCATCTTGGCAATGTCTTCCTCGCGCGCGCCATCAAACACTGGCGTGGCGATCGAAACACCTTTGCGCACTGAGTTGGCAAACTCGATCACATCATGATCTTCGAGCGCTTCGATCTCGGCATTCTTGCCATAGATCTTCTTCAACTCGTCCTTCACGGGGCCCACTTTCTGGGAAGCGGAATAGACTTCCAGCGCAGCGCCAATCTTCTTGCCCATGCCGGCACAGGCCCAACCCAAATGGGTTTCAAGGATCTGGCCTACGTTCATGCGCGAAGGCACACCCAGCGGATTCAGCACAACGTCAACCGGTGTGCCATCTTCCAGGTAAGGCATGTCTTCAGCCGGAACGATGCGCGAAACCACGCCCTTGTTGCCATGGCGGCCGGCCATCTTGTCGCCAGGTTGAATCTTGCGCTTCACGGCCACGAACACTTTGACCATCTTCATGACGCCGGTCGGCAGTTCATCACCGCGCTGCAGCTTTTCAACTTTGTCCATGAAGCGGTTTTCCAACCCCTTCTTGGAGTCGTCATACTGCACCTTCATGGCCTCAAGTTCACCCAAGGCTTTTTCATTGCCAAGGGCGATGTTCCACCACTGCGAACGTGGAATATCTTCCAGGTTCTTTTCAGTGATCTTGCCCTCCAACTTGTGGCCGCGTGGGCCGCCAGTTGCTGTCTTGCCATGCAGGAAGTCGTGCAAACGGCCATATGAGTTGCGGTCGAGGATCGCGAGTTCGTCGTCGCGGTCCTTGGCCAGACGTTCAATTTCTTC
>JAYTIG010000401.1:0-10324 GCA_043731995.1 Hyphomicrobiales bacterium | reverse complement strand
TGCCTCGCCCATGAAGGCTGAATTCAAGCGCGTGATGTCTGGCGAACTGCCGAAGAATTTTGATGCAACGATTGCGGCT
Source organism: Hyphomicrobiales bacterium (assembly GCA_043731995.1). Taxonomy (GTDB): domain Bacteria; phylum Pseudomonadota; class Alphaproteobacteria; order Rhizobiales; family Aestuariivirgaceae; genus Aestuariivirga. The sequence goes on along the minus strand of JAYTIG010000401.1, from coordinate 10,245 downwards.
TATAAAAAGGCGCTGGCCGCCAATCCGCCAGAAGTTGCCACGCGCAATTCCTCGCAGGATGCTTTGAACATCATCAACCCTGTGGTGGTTGAGGCGATCGGCGGCTCGGCTGATTTGACCGGTTCCAACAACACCAATTCAAAAGACATGAAAATTCTCGACGCTGCAAATTATGGCGAGCGTTATATCCATTTCGGCATTCGTGAACATGGTATGGCCGCTGCAATCAACGGCATGGCTTTGCATGGTGGCGTCATCCCCTATGGCGGAACATTCTTCTGCTTCACCGATTATTGCCGCCCGTCGATCCGTTTGGCGGCCCTCATGGGCATTCGCTCGATCTTTGTGATGACGCATGATTCAATTGGTCTGGGTGCCGATGGCCCAACCCATCAACCCATCGAACATCTGGCCGCAATGCGCGTGATGCCGAACTTATTGGTCCTGCGCCCGTGCGATGCCGTTGAAACTGCTGAGTGCTGGCAGATCGCGCTGGAATCCATGAAAACACCATCGATCTTGGTTCTCACACGCCAGAAGGTGAAAGCCTCGCGGCAGGGTTATTCAGCAAAGAATCTTTGTGCGCAAGGCGCCTATGAAATTGCCCCTTCCGCCAAAAAATCCAAGGCCGTGATTTTTGCCTCAGGCTCCGAAGTTGAAATCGCCATCGCGGCAAAGGCCACATTGGACAAAATGGGCATTCCCACCCGCGTGGTGTCAGTGCCCTCGATGGAACTCTTCGAGCGGCAAAGCAAAGCCTATAAGGCAACTGTAATGGGCACCGAAAAGATCCGCATCGCAGTTGAAGCGGGCGTGAAAACCGGCTGGGAAAAATTCATCGGCAATGATGGCAAGTTTGTCGGCATGCACAGCTTTGGTGCATCGGCTCCGGCGGAAATCTTGTACGAGAAGTTTGGCATTACGGCGAAAGCTGTGGTGAAGGCGGCAACGACAAAATAACTACTCCCTCCCTCGGCGGGCTTGACCCGCCGATCCAGTCTTTTTTAGGCTTTCAGTGACTGTACGCGAACCTACTTCACCCCAACCGCAATCTTCAACTTCAGCGCTTTCATTACCGCAGCAATCGTCTCAAACCTTGGCTTTGCTCCGGGAGCCAGCGCCTTGTAGAGGCTCTCGCGCCCCAATCCTGAATCCTTCGCCACTTGCGCCATGCCGCGCGCTTTGGCGACATCGCCCAAGGCTTTCAGCAAAACAACAGGATTTTCATCTTCAGCAGCACTTGAAAGATAGGCCGCGATGACCTTCTCATTGTCGAGATAGTCCGCCGCGTTGAAAGTAGAATAGGTAACTTTTGCTTTCTTCATCATCGCAACCTTCCTTTCAACTCACGCGCCATGAGTTTTGCGCGTTTTATGTCGCGCTTCTGGCTGGCCTTGTTGCCACCGCAGAGCAGCACATAAATTGCGCTGCTACTGCGAATAAAATACACGCGGTAACCAGGCCCAGAATGAACGCGCATTTCTGAAACACCTTCCCCAACGGGCTCGCAGTCTCCAAAATTTCCAAGCTCAGCGCCCGAAATCCGCCGCAGGATATGGGCTTTAGCCACATCATCTGTCAGCGCGCGAAGCCAAACAGAAAACACCGATGATTAGATCAAAGTGTTCATTGTGCTTTTTGTATCCAATTGGATACAGATTGTCAAGTATTACACTTGTCCAAGCTGGGCCCCGGCCTTCGCCATGGTGACGGAAGAGGGGGGGAATCAAGCCTTCTTCAAAAACTCCGTCCGCAGCACAAGCCCCTTCACCTTCTCATGGCGGCAATCCACCTCTTCTGTGTTGCCCGTGAGACGGATGCCCTTGATCATGGTGCCGCGCTTCAGGGTGACATTGGCACCTTTCACTTTCAAATCCTTGATGAGGGTGACGTTGTCGCCGTCCTTCAATTCATTGCCGTTGGAATCGCGCACTGTGTCGGTCATGGGAAGCTCCTGTTCTTGGCCCTGCCTATGTCAAGTCGCGCCCGCCTTTGCAAGCCGCTTGCCCAAATTGCCTGCTTGATGTACGCCCCTCAACAAATCAAATCAGGAGCCTTCCATGCCCGCATTCCGCACCCTTGATGATGTTAATGTTTCCGGCAAGCGCGTTGTCGTCCGCCTTGATCTCAATGTGCCCATGGAGAATGGCGTGGTGACGGACACCACCCGCATTGACCGTGTGGTGCCGACTTTGCATGAGCTTCTGAAGAAGGGCGCTGCCGTTATCGTTCTTGCGCATTTTGATCGCCCCAAGGGCAAGGTTGTGCCGGAAATGTCATTGAAGCCTGTGGCCCCCGCGCTGGAAAAGGCGTTGGGCCACAAGGTGCAATTCGTCTTCACCGATTGGCAAACCGCACCAACCGTCAATGCCAAGCCAGGCGATGTGATCCTGATGGAAAACACTCGCTATCATGGCGGCGAAGAAAAGAATGATGCAGGCTTTGCCAAGATGCTGGGCGGGCTGGGTGATATTTTTGTGAACGATGCTTTCTCAGCGGCCCACCGCGCGCACTCGTCCACCGAAGGCATCGCGCATGTGATTCCCGCTTATGCCGGCCGCGCGATGGAGGCTGAACTCACTGCGCTGCAAGCCGCATTGGAAACGCCAAAGCGCCCTGTGATCGCCATTGTCGGCGGGGCCAAGGTTTCATCCAAGCTCGATCTTCTCGGCAATCTGGTGAAGAAGGTTGAAGCGCTGGTCATCGGCGGCGCCATGGCCAACACATTCCTCTTCGCCCAAGGCCACGGCGTGGGCAAATCACTGGTTGAAAAGGACTTGGCAGGCACGGCCCGCGCCATTTTGGTTGACGCTGAAAAAGCCAATTGCGCCATCATCCTGCCAATTGATGCAATCGTCGCGCAGGAATTCAAGGCCCATGCGCCATCGCATGATTACGGCGTGGATGCCATTCCCGCTGATGGCATGATGCTGGATGTGGGCCCCATGTCGGTGGACAAGGTGAAAGCCACCATCGACGGTGCCCACACGCTGTTGTGGAACGGCCCCTTCGGTGCCTTTGAAATGGAACCCTTTGACATGGCCACTGTGAAAGTGGCCCGCTATGCAGCCGAGCGCACCAAGCAAGGCAAACTGATCTCCGTTGCGGGCGGCGGCGACACGGTGGCGGCGCTCAACCACGCGGGTGTGGCCGATGACTTCACCTATATCTCCACCGCTGGCGGGGCCTTTCTCGAATGGCTGGAAGGCAAGGACCTTCCCGGCGTTGCGGCATTGAAGAAGTAATCCCGTGGTTGCACGTTATTTCCTCGTCGCACCGAAAGAGCTGGCGTTAAGCGATGTAATCGCCTGCGCGACGGCCGCAGTTGCGGCAGGCGATTGCGCGTCAATCGTTGTTCATGAAAATGTAAAGCAAGAAGACGTGAAGGCCTTGCAAGAACTCGGCCTTGCGGTGCTGCTGGCGGATGTTGAGCCGCGCATTGTTTCTCGCGTCAAGGCCGATGGGTTGCATGTGACGAAAATGGAACAAAACCTTCTGGACCTGCGCATGTCTCTGCCTAAAGACACCATGATCGGTTTGGATTGCGGCACTTCCCGCCATTCCGCCATGGAGGCGGCAGAGCAGGGCGCAGACTATGTGGGCTTTCGCCAGAAGGCGCAGACGGGCGGCGAGCCCTTGGTGAAATGGTGGAATGATCTGGCGGCAATCCCAGCTGTGCCACTGGATGCGGCCGATGCAGAACAGGCCACAATTCTGGCGCAACATTCCGATTTCATCCGACCCGCCGACGAGATGTGGCAAAATCCTGCTGCCGCTGGGTGTGTCATCACGGAATTGAATGAAAAGTTGAAATGAACCGCTTCACCGTCCTCCTGCTGGCGTCACTCGCATTGGCAGCCCCCGCCCACGCTGCAGCCCCGTCACCCGCCAGTTTTGAGGAAGCCATTTCGCTCTATCAGGATGGCAATTACATTGAAGCCAAGAAAATTGCCGAGATATGGGCCGAGAAGGATGATCCGCGTGCCTTTGTGATGCTGGGCACCATCTTGCAAAGGGGCCTTGGCGTTGAGGTGGATTTGGGCCAGGCCAAGATCTGGTATCAGAAGGGCGCCGACAAGGGAGACGCGGAATCCGAACTTGCGCTGGCCATGCTCTTCCTCGCGGGCACCACCCAAAAACCAGACGTTGTGGATGGCGCACCTTGGCTGCAAAAGGCCGCCGAAGCGGGTAACGTCAAAGCCGAGCTCAATCTCGGCCTCTATTACTCCGGCATTTATGGCACGCAGGCCGATTGGCCCAACGCCGCCAAGTGGTTCACGGCCGCCGCCGACAAGGCCAACCCGCGCGCGCAGTATAACCTTGCGCTGTTGCATATGGATGGCAAGGCGGTGGACAAGGATGCAGTGAAGGCCGCAGAGCTATTCTCAAAGGCCGCTGTGCAAGGCATGCCGGAGGCAGCTCTGGAATATGGCGTGATGGTTTATCGCGGCGAGGGCGTGCAGAAGGATGAGGCGCTGGGCGCCAAATGGTTGTTGATCGCCGCCCAGCATGGCAACGCCGTGGCGCAGAACCGCGTGGCCCGCATTCTGGCCTTAGGCGTGCCTGGCGTGCGCCAGGACGTGATCGAAGCCATGAAATGGAACATCCTTGCCAAAAAGGGTGGGCGTGGCGACCAGGAGCTTGATGACGCCGCCGCCAAGGCCGACCCCGGCATGCTCAAGGACGCGGAAACCCGCGCTGCTGCTTTCAAGCCCCTGCCAGACCCGACGGCGCAGTAGGCCCAGTGCCTTATGTGCAGCCTTCCACCAGAGATGGAAGGGTGATAAGGGCAGCGCAAATTCAACGTTGAGAGCACATTCCCTTGGCCACCACTCCAATCATGACCGTTATGATCGCCGCCATCCGCAAAGCCGCACGTGGCGTGCAGCGCGACTATGGCGAGGTTTCCGGCCTGCAGGTTTCCATCAAGGGGCCAGCCGATTTTGTCACCAATTCCGACAAAAAGGCTGAGAAGGTGTTGCGTGAGGAGTTATTGAAGGCACGGCCAACTTATGGCGTGCTGGGTGAAGAACAGGAAGAAACCAAGGGCAAAGACCCGGATCACCGCTTCATCATTGACCCGGTCGACGGCACCTTCAATTTCATGCATGCGTTACCGCTCTTCGCGCTTACCGTTGCACTGGAACGCAAGGGTGAGATTGTGGCAGGTGTGACCTACAACCCGATCACGGATGAACTGTTCCACGCCGAAAAGGGCACAGGTGCTTTCGTCAACAACAAGCGCATGCGCGTGGCCAACCGCCGCGAGCTTTCTGACAGCCTGGTTTTCTGTGGCTTGCCCAACCGCGCCGACAAGAACCATGAGCAGCAACGCAATGAACTGGCTGTGATGCAAACCAAGGTGGCGGGCGTGCGCGCACTTGGCTCAACCGCGCTGGACATGGCCTATACCGCCATGGGCCGCCTTGATGGCGGTTGGACGCATGGCTTGAAGCCTTGGGACATGGCAGCCGGCATTCTCTTCATCCGTGAAGGCGGTGGCTTCGTGCAGGGCTTGAATGGTGAGTTGGACCCACTGCACACCGGGGGCTATCTCTGCGCCAATGCCGATCTGTTGCCGCAAATGAAGGCAGCCCTTGCAGAGGCGAAGAAACTTTAAGCTCATGCCAGCCATGAAAGCCAAACTCGCTTCCATCTACCGGGGCTATCTGGCGTGCCTGAACGATCAGGATTGGGCCAGGCTTGGCGAATTCGTGCATGATAAAGCTATTCACAACGGCAAGGTGCTGGGCTTGTCCGGCTATCGTGCAATGCTGGAACGAGACTTTGAAGAAATTCCAGATCTGCATTTCAGCGCTGAAATGTTGCTCTGTGATCCATCCTTCATTGGCTGCCGCATTGTTTTCCAATGTTCGCCCAAGGGAACGTTCTTCGGTCTTCCCATTAACGGCAAGCGCGTCACATTTTCAGAGCACGTATTCTACAAATTCCACGAAGACAAAATCATTGAGGTCTGGTCAGTCATCGATAAGGCGGCAATCGAGGCGCAGCTATAGTTCGGGCTCTGTCTTCTGCAATTCCTCTATCGCATCTTTCAACCCCGCGATATTCGGATCAATCGTCAGTGCTTCCTTCATGGCAACAAGCGCCTCTGCTGGCTTGCCCAATGCACGCAACACCGCGCCCTTGCCGGAAAGTGCGCCGAAATGGCGTGGTTCCAGCGCCAGCACCTTGGCAATATCCGCAAGTGACTCCTTGAAGCGCCCTTGCATGTAATACATGGTGGCGCGGCGGTTCCAGGCTTCAGAGAATTCCGGTTGATCTTGCACCAGCCTGTCGAGCAAAGGTTCGGCTGTCTTGAAATCCCCCACCTGCATGGCGAGGCTGGCCTGAGCCAGCAATTGAACTGCATCATCTGTGCTGTCGTGAGACCAGATGGCCCGGATTTTGGCTTCGGCAGATTGCGCTTCGCCCAAGTTTTGCGTGCCGTGCAACGTGCCGAAAAGCTGGTCGAGTTTTTCAGCATATTCGGCATGGCGGGAGAGTTGCGAAGGCGCATCTCCAGCCGCCCATGTCGGGCTTGTTCCCAACAAGGTAAAGCCAAGCAATATGCAAGAGCCATAACGCATCAGCGAAGCCTAACAATCTGCGGGCGGGCTTGCACTTCAAATATTCGTGTTGCTTTTACAAGGTAGATCTTCCGTGCCGTACTTGCAGGCCGCTGCAATGCGGCGTCTAATGCAGGTGACGGATTTGAACGGAGTGAGCCCCATGACCACATTCCACCGCATTGCAGCCTTGGCCCTGGCCAGCGCCATGGCCTTTGCCCCGCCGGCCTTTTCCGTTACGCGCCAGCCCGTGGCGGCAGACCATGCGATGGTGGTCACCTCCCAACATCTCGCCACTGACGTGGGCTTGGAGATTTTGAAAAAGGGCGGCAACGCGGTCGATGCGGCAGTAGCCGTGGGCTACGCACTGGCTGTCACCAACCCGTGCTGTGGCAATATCGGCGGCGGTGGGTTCTCCACGCTGCACATGGCCGATGGCAAAGACGTGTTCCTGAATTTCCGCGAAAAGGCACCCGCAGGCGCCACCGAGAAGATGTTTTTGAATGCTGGCGGTGACGTTGTGCCGGATCTGAGCTTGAAAGGTTATCTCGCCGCCGGTGTGCCGGGCACAGTGCTCGGCTTGGATACGCTGTTGCAAAAGTATGGCACCATGAAACGCGAAGAGGTGATGGCACCCGCCATCAAGCTGGCAGAAGAGGGCTTTGCGCTCAATCAAGGCGATGTGGACATTCTGGCCACCTCCGCCAAGGCCTTTGCCGAACAGCCCAATGTGGCCGCGATCTTCCTGCATGATGGCAAGCCGTGGAATGTTGGCGATGTATTTGTTCAGAAGAATCTCGCAACCACTTTGAAGCTGATCTCCTCCGGCGGGCCGGATGCTTTCTACAAAGGGCCCATTGGTGATGCGCTGGTTGAGGCCGGCGGAAAGAATGGCGGCATCATCAGCAAGGATGACCTTGCTGCCTATACCGTTGAAGAATTGAACCCCATCCGCTGCAATTATCGTGGGCTTGATCTGATTTCCGCTCCGCCCCCCAGTTCTGGTGGCACGGCCATTTGCGAAATTCTCAACATCCTCAAAGGCTATCCCATGGCCGACATGGGCTTTCATTCGGCGGCAGGCATTCACACCATGGTGGAAGCCATGCGCCACACCTATGTGGATCGCAATTTCACTTTGGGTGACCCCGACTTCGTGAAAAACCCGATCGACAAGTTGCTCTCGGAAGATCACGCCGCCGCCATTCGCGCCAAGATAGACCCAGCCAAAGCCGCGCCATCAAAAGATGTTCAGCCCGGCACTGCGCCGCACGAAGGTGACCAGACAACCCATTATTCCATCGTGGATGCGAAAGGCGATGCCATCTCGGTAACTTATACCATCAACGCGCTGTTCGGCGCCAAGGTGATGGCGGGTGAAACGGGCTTTTTCCTCAATGACGAGATGGATGATTTCACCACCAAGCCCGGCGTGCCGAACTTGTTTGGCCTTGTTCAAGGCACCACCAATGTGATTGCGCCCGGCAAGCGCCCGCTGAGTTCCATGAGCCCCACCATCGTCACCAAGGATGGCAAGACCTTCATGGTGCTGGGCAGCCCCGGCGGCTCACGCATCATCACCATTGTTCTCGAAACACTGATGAATGTGGTGGATTACGGCATGAACGTGCAGGAAGCCGTGGATGCACCACGCATCCATCATCAATGGTTGCCCGATGAAGTGGCGGTGGAGCCCTTTGCACTTTCGCCAGACACTGCAAAACTGCTCACCGACATGGGTTATACAATCAAGACGCAATCACCTTGGGGGGCGGCAGAGGCCATTCTCGTGGGCCCAGCTGCTGATCCCAATGCGGCCTCTTCCGGCAATGATGCCATGGCGGCCTCAAAGCCTGTTCCGGGCCGCCTTTACGGCGCTCACGATGATAGACGGCCAGCAGGTGCGGCAGGCGGCTATTAATTCCGCTGCCCGCGCGTTGAATTGCCGCAAATCACTGTGCCGGAGGCCACAAGCTCGTTCAGCAATGCCAAAACCGAAGCACCCGACATGGCAAAGGGATCAATGTGCAAGCTGGCTGAATGTTTCAGCAAAACAGCGGGATTTAATTGCCCGATCACCACTTCACCCATTGACCAGCTTTCAAAGCTGCGGTGAGTGATTTCTGTAAAGGAAAGGATGGTGACATCCGTGTGGCGCTTGTCTGCGGCGATTTGATTGTAGATTTCGCACACTTCCGCGCGGCCTCCCTCCAACACCTGAATGAAGCAATCGCTGGCGGCAACCAGCACACCCGTAATGCCATTCTTGGTGTTGTTCTTGCGTGATTCCTCCAGAATGGCACGCAAAGTGGCGGCAGATTGGGCCTTGGGCATGCGGCTGGCATAAAGGCAGCGGACAAGCATGACTAATCCTTCCTCGGAATGAGTGACAAAAACTCACGCCGCAAACTTGGGTTTTTTAAGAATGAGCCGCGCATGACCGAATTGATCATCAGCGAGTCGGACTCTTTTACACCACGCCAGTGCATGCAGAAATGGTCTGCTTCCATGACGATGGCCAAGCCATCTGGCTTTACCATGTCCATGAACAGATCTGCAATTTGTGAAATCGCCTCTTCTTGAATTTGCGGGCGCGAGAGCACCCAATCTGCAAGGCGCGTGTATTTGGAAAGGCCGATGAGATTGGAGTGCTGGTTGGGCATCAACCCGATCCACAACTTGCCGATGATGGGGCAAAGGTGGTGCGAGCAGGCACTGCGCACCGTGATCGGCCCCACGATCATCAGCTCACTCAGGCTCGATGCATTGGGAAATTCGGTAACGCGTGGCGCTTTGTGGAAACGGCCTTTGAACACCTCATTGAGGTACATCTTGGCCACACGGCGGGCTGTGCCCCTGGTGTTGTGGTCATTTTCCACATCAATCACCAGGCTTTCCAGCACGCCTTGCATCTTGTCTGACACTTCGTCGAGCAGTGCGGCGTGCTCACCCTCTTCAATGAAATCGGCGATATTGTCATTGGCAAAATAGCGCTGGCCCGCTTTCTCAAGCCGTTGCTTGATGCGTTGCGAGGGAGTCTGTTTGGAGGGCGTTTTGGCCATGATGTGGAATTAGCAGGAAAAGCACCAAATTCACGAGTCGTATTTTATTGCAGGTTTGATGAACTGCTTGATCTGTGGCAGCGTATTACCCATATGAAGTTTTCCATTTCATTTTTGGTGGCAGTTATGGCGGCAGTAAGCGCGGCGCAGGCCGGAAGCCTGTTTGATTTCAACTTGACAGGGCTTGACGGCAAGCCCTTGCCTCTGGCGCAGTTCAAAGGCCATCCGGTGCTGCTGGTAAACACCGCGTCTGAATGCGGCTTCACCCCGCAGTATGACGGGCTGGAAAAGCTGTGGGAAACCTACAAGGATAAAGGCCTTGTCATAATCGGCGTACCGTCCAATGATTTTGGCGGCCAAGAGCCGGGCACCGGGAATGAAATCGCCACTTTCTGCAAGAAAAACTATGGCGTGACGTTTCCTTTGGCAGACAAATCAGTCGTAAGCGGTGCCCAGACCATTCCGGTCTATAAATGGGCGGGCGAACAAGCAGGCTTTCTCGGCAAACCCAGTTGGAATTTTCACAAATACCTGTTTGGCAAGGATGGCCAATTCCTCGATTGGTTCGCTTCAAGCACTGAGCCACAAAGCGGCAAGGTGACAAACGCCGTAGA
>JAYTIG010000400.1:0-4016 GCA_043731995.1 Hyphomicrobiales bacterium | reverse complement strand
TCCCCAAGGCCGGGATCACGTTTTGGGATTGTGCGCACGAAGGCTCTGGCGGCATGATGGCGGATGGCTTTACGCGGGCTTCAGGCAAGATGAGCATGATGATTGCGCAGAACGGGCCGGGCATCACCAATTTTGTCACTGCCGTTAAAACCGCCTATTGGAACCATACGCCACTGCTGCTGGTCACACCGCAAGCCGCCAACAAGACCATCGGGCAGGGTGGCTTCCAGGAAGTGGAGCAGATGGCCCTGTTCAAGGACATGGTGTGTTATCAGGAAGAGGTGCGAGACCCTTCGCGCGTGGCCGAGGTTCTCAACCGCGTGATCATGAATGCCAAGCGCCATTCAGCGCCAGCGCAAATCAACATGCCGCGCGATTACTTCACGCAAGTCATTGATGTGGAACTTCCGGCCATTGTGGAGTTTGAGCGGCCCTCCGGCGGCGAAGAGGCCATTGCAGCCGCCGCCAAGCTGCTCTCGGAAGCGAAGTTCCCAGTGATCCTCAATGGGGCGGGCGTGGTGCTCGGCAATGCCATTGCGGCTTCCATGAAGCTCGCTGAAAAACTCGATGCGCCGGTGTGTGTGGGCTATCAACACAATGATGCCTTCCCCGGCAAGCACCCGCTGTTTGCGGGGCCGCTGGGTTACAATGGTTCCAAGGCCGCGATGGAATTGATCAAGCAGGCAGACGTTGTGCTGTGCCTTGGCACGCGCCTCAACCCCTTCAGCACGCTGCCGGGTTACGGCCTCGACTATTGGCCGAAAGAGGCGAAGATCATTCAAGTGGATATCAACCCCTCGCGCATCGGTCTCACTAAGAAGCTGGCTGTTGGCATTGTGGGCGACTCCAAAAAGGTGGCAAGTGCGATCTTGGCCAAGCTCTCGCCTTCGGCTGGCGACGCGGGCCGCAAGGCCCGCAAGGAGTTGATTGCTGAAACGAAATCGAAGTGGGCGCAGCAGCTTTCATCGATGGATCACGAGAATGATGATCCGGGCACCACATGGAATGAGCGCGCCCGCGCCGCCAAGCCCAAGTGGATGAGCCCGCGCATGGCGTGGCGCGCCATTCAATCCGCACTTCCACGCGAGGCGATCATCTCCTCGGACATCGGCAACAACTGCGCCATCGGCAATGCCTATCCCACCTTTGATGAAGGCCGCAAATATCTTGCTCCCGGCTTGTTCGGTCCCTGCGGCTATGGCCTGCCTTCGGTGGTGGGTGCGAAAATTGCCTGCCCCGATGTGCCTGTGGTTGGCTTCTCCGGCGACGGCGCATTCGGCATTGCCGTCACAGAGCTCACCGCAATTGGCCGCAAGGAATGGCCAGCCGTCACGCAAATCGTGTTTCGCAACTATCAGTGGGGTGCCGAGAAGCGCAATTCCACACTGTGGTATGACGACAACTTCGTCGGCACGGAACTTGATGAGCAAGTGTCCTATGCGGGCATCGCCAAGGCCTGTGGCTTGCAAGGCATCGTTACCCGCACCATGGACGAACTCACCTCCGCCCTGCACAAGGCGATTGAAGACCAGATGAAGCATGGCAAGACCACGCTGATTGAAGCCATGATCAATCAGGAACTGGGCGAACCTTTCCGCCGTGACGCGATGAAGAAGCCGGTGGAGGTTGCGGGGATCAGCGCGGGGGATATGCGCAAGCAGTGAGTGATTGAATAAATCAGGCAGTCGGGCGTAATCTCCATGGGAAACCCTATGGAGGTTTGTTGTGTTCAAGTATGCCCTTGCCTTCTGCCTGCTGTTTTCCTCCTCGGCCTTTGCTGACAAGATTGATGGCGCCTGGTGCAATGAGGCAGGTGCTCGCGTGGATATTGATGGGCCGAAGATCTCGCTTGCTGGCAAGCCTGCCTTTGATGGCCAATATACGCGGCATGAATTTCTCTACACCGTGCCAGCGGGTGAGGATCATGCTGGAGATCAGGTTTCCATGCACCTTCAGGACGAAGAGGACATGACCTCTTTCACCGTGAAAGACGGCAAAGGTGCTGACCCGGTGGCCTGGAAGCGCTGCGCCCAGACGAGTTGATCTGATAGATTATGAGCAATTCAGCCGCTGCCCCATTATCGCGACGCGAGGTTGTTGCTATGCGCGAGAGCAGAGGAGACACCGAGCAATGCAATTTTCCCTGAACCACATGGTTGCGCCCAAATTGGGCTATGCCGAATTTTTTGATCTCGCCCTTCGTTTGGGCGTGAATGCCGTTGAAATCCGCAATGACATTCCTACCGCGTTGATGGGCAACAAAAACGCCAAGGCCATCGGCAAGCTGGCCATGGACAAGGGCATTACCATTCTCAATCTGAATGCCCTGCAGCGTTGGAATCAATGGAGCAAGGCCAAGGCTGATGAAGCCAGCAAGCTGGCGGAATATGCGGCACTCACAGGTGCCAAGGCCCTGGTGCTGTGCCCCACCAATGACAAGAAGTTCAAGCCGGATATGGAAGGGCGCCTGATGGGGTTGCGCGTGGCGCTGGATGGGCTGAAAGGCATTCTCAAGAACCATGGCCTCATTGGCTGCGTGGAGCCATTGGGCTTTGCCGAATGCTCGTTGCGCCTGAAGGCCGAGGCTGTTGCCGCGATTGATGATGTGGGCGGGGCGTCCCGTTTCAAGCTGACCCATGACACCTTCCATCACTTCGTGGCAGGTGAAACAGAAATGTTCCCCAAACGCACGGGCCTCATCCATGTGTCGGGCGTTGTGGACCGCAAGCACACGGCTGCCACGATGCGTGATCCGCAGCGTGTGCTGGTGGATGCCCAAGACATGATCGACAACAAGGGCCAGGTGAAGAAAATGCTGGCGGATGGCTACAAGGGTTACATCAGCTTCGAGCCGTTTTCGACGGAAGTTCACAAAAGCAAGCAAATCGCCCGCGATGTGGCGCGCAGCATGGATTATCTGGAAGGTTGAACTGCTGAACCAAAGGGCCCTCATTCGCCTTCGGCACCTTCTCCCATTTGCAAAGGTAAACGGGAGAAGGCGGTAATCACATGGGCCTTCTCCCGTTCGAAGAATGGGAGAAGGTGCCGAAGGCGGATGAGGGCTCTTGGCAAAAACAAAAAGGCCGGACATAGAAGTCCGGCCTCAAATAAATCAAGTACGAAAGTCTTATGCGGCTTCTTCAGCCGAATCCTCTTCGGTTTTTTCAGCTGCGCCGCGCTTGGCGTTGCGGGCGAGATATTCTTCCAGCTCGCGGGTGCACTGATCCTCGTCCACCTTGCGAACGGCAGCGAGTTCACGCGCGAAGCGGGCCAGGGCCTGTTCGAACAACTGGCGCTCTGAATAGCTCTGCTCCGGCTGGCGTTCGGAGCGGTACAAATCACGCACCACTTCAGCCACGGAAATGAGATCACCGGAATTGATCTTTGCATCATATTCCTGGGCCCGGCGGCTCCACATGGTGCGCTTGATGCGCGCACGACCGCGGATCACCTTCATGGACTGTTCAATCATCGAGCGATCAGCCAGATGGCGCATGCCCTTCTGTTCGGCGCGGTTGGTGGGCACCTTGAGGCGGAGTTTTTCCTTCTCAAAGTCCACGATATAGAGTTCCAGCTTCACGCCGGCGATTTCCTGTTCTTCGATGTTGGAAATCTTGCCCACACCATGAGCTGGGTAAACCACTAACTCGCCAACCTTGAAGTGAATCTTCTTGGGAGCAGGGGTGGCAGCAGCAGCTTGCTTGTTGCCATTGGCGGCAGCCTTTGGCGCAACGGCATGTGCTGCCGGAACCACGGGCTTGACTGCAACAGCAGGCTTGTGAACTGCAACATGGGGTTTCACGCTAGGCTTGTGCGCCGCAGCATGAGCTTTGGGAGCAGCAGCTTTGGCCACCGGCTTTTTGGCGGGGGCTTTGGCTTTTGCCTTGCTTGCGGGTTTTTCAGCGGCCTTTGCCTTGGTCTTCAGTTTGACCTTGGCGACCTTCTTGGCCGGAGCCTTGGCATGGGCCTTTTTTGCTTTGGAATTGGGCATTTACAATCACCGCCTGTGCTTCACC
>JAYTIG010000399.1:0-4030 GCA_043731995.1 Hyphomicrobiales bacterium | reverse complement strand
CCATAGCTTTCGGCGCGGGTCAGCGGCGGCGTGAGATGATCGATGATGACAGCACTGGTGCGGCGCTTGGCTTGTGTGCCTTCGCCGGGGTCATTGACGATGAAGGGATAGAGCTGGGGCACTGGCCCCAGTGCCACTTCGGGCCAGCATTCTGCGGAAAGGCCCACGGCCTTGCCAGGCAACCATTCCAGGTTGCCATGCTTGCCATTGTGGATGATGGCAGCCGCGCCGAAATGATGGCGCAGCCAGAAATAGGTGGCCAGATAAAAATGCGGTGGCACCAGCGCTGGATCGTGATAGGTGGACTTGGCATCAATGCCATAGCCACGCGCGGGCTGGATGGCGACCGCGATGTTGCGATAGAGATTGATGGCCAGATTGAATGCGCCATTGCTGAAGTGCGGGTCGGACTCTGGATTGTCCCAGCGCGCGATCATCTGTGTACGGATGGATGTGGGGAGGGTAGAGAAGTGGCGCTGATAGTCCACCAGTCCCAACTGAACGCGATCCTCAAAAATTTCGTCATCCCGGCGAAAGCCGGGACCCCTTTGGAGGCTTTGTGGGGGTCCCGGCTTTCGCCGGGATGACAAGAGGTGTTGGATGAGTTCATTTCTGTCGGTTGGGAACGCCCCTATTCCATAGCCCTTTGCGCTCAACGCCTTCAAAATCTCGATCGTGCTGGCGGGTGTGTCATAGCCCACGCCATTGGCCACGCGGCCATCCTTGTCGGGATAGTTGGCGAGGATGATGGCAAGCTTCTTTTCTCCATTTGGCGTGGCGCGCAGTGCGGCCCAGCGTGTGGCGAGTTCGGCAACATAAGCAATGCGATCGGTTACGGGCTTGTAAGTGACGATGCGGCATTGCGTGGCCGCGTGGAATTGCTCATCGGCTTTGAAGGAAATGGCGCGGGCAAAAATGCGTCCATCCAACTCCGGCAGCACAACATTCATGGCCAGATCAGTGGCGCGCAGGCCTTGTGAGGAAGCCTGCCAATCCGCCTCAGAGCTTCCGGCCAGTGCCACTTGCAGCACGGGGCAATCGGCCCTGGCCAACGGGTCACGGGCCTCATCACCAACGGCAAAGCCCGTGGCATTGAGGATGACAGAGGGTGGATGGGCGGCGAAGTGCTCATTTAGAAAATGGGCGCAATCTTCGTCCTTCAGGCTAGAGACAAAGATGGCTGATGCAACAACACCGCGGGCGCGAAGTGCTGTAACCATTGCATCAATCGGCAGGGTTTGCCCGCCTTCAATCACTGATCTATAGAAAATGATGGCCGCTGTGCCCTTGTCCGCCTTGATATGAAAGCCCACTTTCGACAAGGCTTGCGGTGCAGGCGGAGCATTGGCGCGCCCGCAAAGTTGCGCACAGAATTGCAGCAGCGCCTTGGCATTCTCTACCCCGCCAAATGCAAAGTATTGGCGCAGGCGTTCCACGGTGCTGGCGGGCAAAGTGGAAAAAGCAGAGAGTTCTGCATCAGGTTCCTGCCCGCCAGGCAGCAAGGCAAGTTGGATATTTTTCTCCCGTGCCAGCGTTGCCACGGCCTCCACACCATAATCCCAATAGGCCCTGCCGCCGAGCAGGCGAATGATGATGAGCTTGGCCTTGCTGAGGGTCTTTTCCGTGTACAGATCAACTGAGTAATTGTGTTGCAGTTGCAGCAGGTTGGCGAGGCGGAGCGAAGGTGCAGCATCGCCAAGCGCATCATGCGCCGATGCAAGGCAGGCAAGTTCGGAATCCGCTGCCGTGAGGATGACTACATCGGCGGGCGATTGCTTGAGGTCAATTGCTTCTGCACCGCCATTAACAACGCCCGACGTGGTGGCTAGGAGATGCATCAGCCGCGCAGCGACTTCTCAATCGCCGCCTTATCCATGGTCTTTTCGCCGATCACCACGAGGCGGGTGCTGCGGGCCTCATCGGCGCGCCACGGCCTGTCGAAATAACTGCTGAGGCGCGGGCCCACGGCTTGTACCAGGAGGCGGGCATCGCTTCCGGGAATGGCGGCAAATCCCTTCAGGCGCAGGATGTCATGGGTTTCGATGGTATCGGCAATGCGGGCAAGTTGCGCCTTTTGATCCAGCGCGCCGGGCATATCGACAATGAAGGTGATGAAGTCATCATGGTCATGCTGGGTTTCGCCTTCCATCTCGTGATGAGATTGGCGGTTGTGCAAGTCCAGCGCGGCATCGGCCTTCACGCCGAGCAGCACGTCGGGATCAATCGCACCTTGCGTGATGTTCACCAGCTTCGTTGACTTGCGGATTTGTGCCCTGAGTTGGGACGAAACCCGCTCAAGCGTTTTGCTATCAAGCAGGTCAGTCTTGTTCAAAACAACCAGATCTGCGCAGTTGAGCTGGTCTTCAAACAGTTCCTCGATCGGGTTTTCATGTTCGAGGTTAGGGTCTGCTGCGCGGGCGGCAGCAATGGCTTCTTCATCATCGGCGAAACGGCCTTCGGCCAGTGCCTTGCCATCCACCAGTGTCACAACGCCATCCACAGTCACACGCGATTTGATCTCCGGCCAATTGAAAGCGCGGATCAAGGGCTGCGGCAGGGCAAGGCCCGAAGTTTCAATCACGATGTGATCGGGCCTGCGTGGCGAAGCGAGCAGCTTCTCAATCGTGGGGATGAATTCATCGGCCACTGTGCAACAAATGCAGCCATTGGCCAGTTCGATGATGTCATCCTCCATGCAGGCGTCGTTACCGCAAGCCTTGAGGATTTCACCATCCACGCCCAGGTCGCCAAATTCATTGACGATGAGGGCAATGCGGCGGCCACCGGCATTTTGCAGCAGGTGGCGCACCAGCGTGGTTTTGCCAGCACCCAAAAAGCCGGTGATTACGGTGGCAGGGATTTTCTGTGTCATGATTCAAACTTTTCAACGATGGGAGGCAAGAAGCGGCCCAGCAGAACGCCCATCACCAGCCAAAACACCGCAGCACAAGCTAGCGCGTTGGCGGCAAAATCGGCAGCGAGAGCCGGAGGCACAGTGGTTTCACCTTCAGGTGCAACCGGTGCCCCGATGATGTGCGGGATGGCCAGAATGATCACGCCCAAAAAGGGAGCCCAGAATTCCTTGCGCACGGCAAAGCAATAGATGGCCGCCCCTGTGGCAATGATAGTGCCCACCCACCAGATTTGCCTCGCCATCAAATCACCTACTGGCATGCCTGGAATTTCAGGCGCAAGGCCAACTCCAGTTGCAAGATGCACCGCGAAATAGCCAGACACGCCCCAAACCCAACCATTGGCGCGCGTAATTGGCACATTCAGCAGCAGAGACAAGCCGGCAAGTATAGCCGCGAATCCTCCGCCGGCGAGCAGTGAGGCAACACCGGCCAAACCAATGCGTTGCAAGCCGGGTGCAGGTTCCCACTCGGCTGCGCCACTATCCGTGCACATCTTCATGCCGGGCATGACTTCCTTGCAGGCGGGGGACGTTGTCTGCCCGGCGGCAGTGTCTTTCTTGGCATCGTCGGCTTTTTCATAGACTTCAGCCGCGAGAATAAGTGGCGTGAGACGCAGGTTTTGCAAAACTGTCAATACCCCGCCCGCAATCAAGCCTGCAACAAGTGCTGCCAGCACATAACGACCAATCACGTGGATTTTCCTTATTTGATCAACCTAGGCGATTTTGACTTTTCCAAGAAAAGTCAAAACGCATTAGTGGCAGGGAAAGCCAATGGCGTGGCGCGAGTCATGCGCGGCGTTATGGACAGCCGAAATGTGCGAAAACCCCACGGTGAAAACCATGGTGGCACCCAGGAACAGGCAAATCAGGCCCGCTGTGGCGCGTTGCGAAATGGAACGGGAAGCAGAAATTGTCTTGGTGGTCATGTCACCCTCCGTGAGACCTATGGTTGATCGATGTGGACGCATTTCTGCGCCATCCGGCAGGTCTCCTGACTTGCAGTGTATCGGCTTATGGCGCCTTCCCGGTTTAACCCAGTGGCATATGCCAGAAGCCACACCGCTCACAGTTGCGGGGGCAGTCACGGTTTCGGCCCCGATTGGGTCGTCCTCA
>JAYTIG010000398.1:0-1436 GCA_043731995.1 Hyphomicrobiales bacterium | reverse complement strand
CGAAGTGAAGGCTGACCCTGCCGTCATCCGCGCCTATCTGGGCGTTGAAGACGAAGAAGATGACGTGGAAGGCAAGGCCGCCGCCGCCGTGGTGCATGAGGCTGTGGATCACACCCCAGCACCCATTGCCACGCTTGAGGCCTCTTTGGAAACACCGCCACCGCCTGACAGCAGGCCTGCGCGCAAACCTGTTGCGAAGAAGGTTCCGGCCAAAAAGGCCGCCAAAAAGGGAGGCCGCAAATGAGCGAAGTTCTCCTGAAAGGCACGGGCGTTGAAACTTTCTATGGCAAGATTCAAGCACTGAAGGGCATCGATTTTGAGGTTCACAGCGGCGAAATCGCCACGGTGATCGGCTCCAACGGGGCCGGCAAATCCACTTTGATGATGACGATCTGCGGCACGCCACAGGCGCGCACTGGCCAAATCCTCTTTGATGGTACTGACATCACCAAAATGCCAACCCATGAAATCGTGCATCTCGGCATTGCGCAATCACCCGAAGGGCGCCGCATATTCCCGCGCATGAGCGTGTTTGAAAACCTGCAGATGGGCGCCACCGTCAACAAGCTCACCAATTTTGCGGAAGACTTGCCCAAGGTGTTCAAGCTGTTTCCGCGCCTTGAAGAGCGGCAGATGCAGCGCGCCGGAACGCTTTCCGGCGGCGAGCAGCAAATGCTGGCCATTGGCCGCGCCCTGATGGCGCGCCCGCGCCTGCTGCTGCTGGATGAGCCTTCGCTAGGCCTTGCGCCCATCGTCGTGAAGCAGATTTTTGCGGCCATCAAAAAACTCAATGAAGAGGAAGGCCTGACCGTGTTGCTGGTGGAACAGAATGCCTTCCACGCGCTTCGGCTGGCTCACCGTGCCTATGTGATGGTGAATGGAAAGATCACCATGTCGGGCACTGGCGCTGAACTCTTGAAGCGCCCGGAAGTGCGCGCGGCTTATCTGGAAGGTGGCCACTGATGTCTTTCTTTGTCGAACAGAACCCCTATTCTTTTTTGGTGCTCACGGTGCTCTTGGGCGGCGGGGCTGCGTTTGCAGCGGGGCGCTCCATCGCGCAGGGGTGGAAATCGCCTGGTCTGCTTTTTGCCTATATGCTGATTTTCACGGCAGGCCTGCGCTTTCTCCACTTTGCGTTGTTTGAGGATAACTTGATCTCGCTGCAGTATTATATCAGCCACGGCCTGGTGGTCATGGCGGCGGCTTTCTTTGGCTACCGCCTCACGCTCACCCGCCAAATGGTGGAAAAGTATCCCTGGCTTTATGAGCGGGCCAGCCTGCTCAGCTGGCGGAATAAATCCTAAATTCGGAAATCACGCAAATTATGGCGTTTTTCACTTCCCATTCCTATCCGCTTTGGGCAGTATCTGGCCCAAGGGGTAGCGAACCCCCGGCCAGGAATTTGGCCATTTCACACCTAAGGGAGTCATCATCTA
>JAYTIG010000397.1:0-4038 GCA_043731995.1 Hyphomicrobiales bacterium | reverse complement strand
GAATATTTGCGCTTTCGCAAGGCCTAGCCCGTGAAGCAAATGCTCTTGGGAAAGGCCACGAGCGCAGTGCCATCATACAAATAGATTTGATAATGTGGCGATGACACGGCCACAGCACCTGCACAAAAAGTCTTCAGGCTCTCATCTGTGGCATCCATGATCGGTGCAGTGACAAGGCCAAAAAATTCCAGCTGCCGGAAACCCCATTCCGAATTTCCATTCATGTTGGGCTGTAGGATGCGTGCAATGATTTTCAGGCGCATGGCATTCTGCGCCACGGGAGAAAGCGGCTGCGTGCCATCAAAGGCCAGCCTGTCGCCGGGTCTGAAGCCCGCCTGCTGCAAATCATGGATGATGTTCTGTGTGAGATAACTATCAAAGCGCGTCTCATCACGCGCGGCATTGGCATAGGTGTTGGCCAGCGTGAAAAACCAGGCCGCAACCAAACCCAGTGCGGCAATCACGGCCTTTGGCCAGCGCTTGAGAGCCTCATGCGCGGCATAGGCACAAAACACCAGCAGGATCGAAAATGCCATCAGCGTGCGCGGCCGCACGACTGGCTCCTGCAGAAACAGCAACAGCCCCATGACCGAACAGCTTATGATGCCCAGAGTCAGAATGAACCGCGCCATTCGTTCACGCGTTTGCCCTGATTCAGGTTTTCCAAATTGTGCGGCAAAGGCAAAAAGCGCTGCGGCAGCACCGATGGCGAGAAGGGGCGCATCCTCCAGCACCTGCATCACAAAATAAGCGCCAAAGCCGAAATTGAACTGCACCGTGGCCATGCCCTGCCGGTCGAGTGCAACAAGCGCGCTGTGCTGTGTGGCATACTCACCCGTCAGCCCGCCCAGCAGCTTGATCACCAGCCCATAGGCCAGCAACGCCGCAAAACCCCAGAGCAGTTTGCGCAAGAAGCCGCGATCATCGCTGAAGCCATTCTGTGTTGATGCAAGCCACACCAGGGCCGCCGCCGCGATGAATACATTGAAGGCCGCCTGATAGCTGAGAAGCGCCAGCACCACCAAAACCGCAACCAGCCACGAGGCTTCGATCGAAGCTGCCGCTAAGGCCAGCATCACCGCCACCCCCAAAGTGAAAGCATCAAATCGATAGGAGAGATTCTGCAGCATGAAGGGGCTGCCGATCACGGGAAACACCACCAGCGCTTGTCCAAGACCAACACCGCCGGGAAACAGTTTTTCTGCCAGCTGCGCCGAACCATAGGCCAGCGCTGCAACGCCCAGGATTTGCGGGATGGGGCTCGTGTCATAAAGTGCGGGGCTGGAAAAGCTCGGCCACGAAAAGCTGATCAGAGAGGAAAGAATTGAGGCCAGGGGCCGCCCATCTTTTTCCCACAGTGTCAGTCCATTCATCGCATGGGGTAGATCATCCAGATAGTAGCGGCCATCCAGCATGATGGGCATAGCATAGAGCAGCCCAAGTGCGAACAGCAGCAGGAAGCCCTGCGGCACCCGCAGCCATTGTTGCCCCCAAGCTGAAACCGGCTTTGCCTGCATGTGCCCCTCCGAATCGGCAAGTTACCACAAAGCCCGGCCTGCCAAACTCATGTGCGAAAGCCGCAGAACCCCATTTCCGTGCTGTTACAAATCTGTCATAGAACTGTCATATTTGCACGGGGACGGTTGCGGGATGGTTGGATTTCTAAAGAAGCTCATGCCGCGCGAGGACAAGTTTTTTGACTTGTTCGAGGCGCATGCTGAAAAGTCGCTCGCGGCGGCGAAGTCTCTCGCAGCTGTTTTCGCGGGCGGCAAAACCATTGCCGCCCATTGCGCGGCCCTGATGAAGGCCGAAGATGAGGCTGACCACATCACCGAAAGTGTGAACGAGGCCCTGCGCAAAAGCTTCATCACACCTTTTGACCGTGGCGACATCAAGAACCTGATCACCGACATGGATGATGCCGTTGATCAGATGAACAAAACGGCCAAGGCCATCTTGCTCTTCGAGGTAAAAGCCTTTGAGCCCAATATGAAGATCATCGCCGATGAGGCGGTGCAACAGGCAACGCTTCTGGCTGAAGTTCTGCCGCTCTTGCGCAACATTGGTTCCAATGCCGCAAAGCTGCACCAACTCTGCGGCAAGATGATTGCCATTGAAGATGAGTCAGACAGGCACCACGAAAATGGCTTGAAGGCCCTCATCAAGGGCAAGGCCAGGAAGGATGCCATGGTCTTCATTATTGGTTCAGAGCTTTATGGCCATCTCGAAAAGGTGGCCGACAAGTTTGAGGATGTGGCCCATACGATTGACGGCATCGTCATCGAGCACGTGTAAGGCAGGCCGCCCATGGATACGGCCATGCTCACCCCTGCCATCATCGCGCTGATCTTCGTGGCCTTCGCATTTGATTTCATGAATGGCATGCATGACAGCGCCAATGCCATCGCCACCGTGGTTTCAACACGCGTGCTGAAGCCGGTGCAAGCTGTGCTCTGGGCGGGCCTGTTCAACTTCGCAGCCTACTTCCTGTTTGAAGCCCATGTAGCCAAAACCGTAGGCTCCGGCATCATATCGCCTGATTTGGTGGATAACGCCGTAGTCTTCGGCGCGCTGGCAGGCGCCATTGTCTGGAATGTCATCACTTGGCTTGCAGGCATTCCGTCCTCCTCATCTCATGCACTGGTGGGCGGCATTGTTGGTGCAGGCGTGGCCAAGGCGGGTTTCTCGGCCATCATCTGGGGCGGGCTTTCGAAAACCATCTATGCCATTGTGCTTTCGCCCTTCACCGGGTTTCTCATCGCCATTCTGTTGATGATCTTCGCAAGCTGGGCCTTTGTGAAAGCCAACCCGGCCTGGGCGGACGGCGTGTTCCGCAAGCTGCAACTGGTTTCATCCGCGCTCTATTCACTGGGCCACGGCAGCAATGACGCGCAGAAAACCGCGGGCGTCATTGCCGTGCTGCTTTATTCCAACCATGTGTACAAGGAATTCACTGTTCCAAGCTGGGCGATTTTCGCCTGTTATCTGACGATGGGTTTGGGCACCATGTTGGGTGGTTGGAGAATCGTTCACACCATGGGTTCGAAAATCACCAAGCTCTCACCCATGCAAGGCGCTTGCGCCAACACGGCTGGTGCCATCACTTTGTTCATGGCTTCAAATCTGGGCATCCCGGTTTCCACCACGCACACCATCACCGGCGCCATCATCGGTGCAGGCACGGCGCGCCGTGCCTCGTCGGTGCGCTGGGGTCTGGCTTCCAGCATTGTCTGGGCCTGGGTGATCACCATGCCCGCGTCAGCGCTGATGTCTGCAACCTTTTATTGGTTGGCGCATTTCCTGCTGTGAAGAAAAAACCTGAAAAACAAGTGGCCGCATTGCCTTACCGCAAACACGGCATGGGCGTTGACGTGCTTTTGGTTTCATCGCGTGAAACCAAGCGCTGGATCATCCCCAAAGGCTGGCCCATGAAAGGCAAGAAGGACTGGAGTGCCGCCGCGCTGGAGGCCTTCGAGGAAGCCGGTGTTGAAGGCAAGGTGGGCAAGAAATCCATCGGCCGCTATATCTATGACAAGCGCAAGAAATCCGGCGCCTTGGTGCCCACCGAAGTCACTGTCTTTCCGCTTGAAGTCAAACTCATCCTGGGTGATTGGCCAGAGATGCACGAAAGGCAGCGCTATTGGGTCAGCGCCGATAAAGCGGCAGAACTGATCAACGAAGAAGGCCTCAAAGCCATCATCCAGGCCACGCTGGTTTGAGTGTTTCCGCAAAGTTGATTGCAAACCGCAACACGTCATCCCCGCGAAGGCGGGGATCCAGCTTGAATCACAAGCACTGCACATAGGCGAAGCTGGGCCCCTGCCTCCTTAGGGGTGACGGAATTTGCTGAGTTGAATCGTGCGGGCAAGATTTCTGCTAACCTGCTGACACATGTTGACAGCAAGGCCCGCTACAAGGCAGGCAGGTCACCATGTCTCCCGCCATGTCCAACCATTCCAAAGGCCTCCTGCTGGTGGCCGTGTCAGCCTTGCTGTTTTCAACGCCGGGCCTGTTCACGCGTGGTGTTTCGGCCTCGGG
>JAYTIG010000396.1:0-1438 GCA_043731995.1 Hyphomicrobiales bacterium | reverse complement strand
CATTCTCATCCATCAATGCAGCCAGCATGGCCTGATCCAGCGAGCCCCAATTCACGCCAATACGGACCGCTTTCTGATGTTGCATCGCCACTTCAATCATGGTGGCGAAGTTGCGGTCTTTCTTTTCCTTGAAACCCACATTGCCGGGGTTGATGCGATATTTATCCAGCGCCTTGGCGCATTCTGGATATTGCGTCAGCAGCATATGGCCATTGTAATGAAAGTCACCAACCAGCGGCACCCGCAAATTCATTTGGGCCAGCTTCTCGGCAATGGCGGGAACGGCGGCGGCACTTTCTTCGCGGTCAACGGTGATGCGCACAAGCTCGCTGCCTGCACGCGCCAGCTCAGCCACTTGCCGCGCCGTTGCATCGGCATCGGCAGTGTCAGTGTTGGTCATGGATTGCACCACCACGGGTGCTCCCCCGCCCACCAAAACCGAACCCACCTTCACGCCCACAGTCTTGCGGCGGCTTTCAATTGCGGAATAAGTCATGGCCGCTATCTAGCCCGCGCCCAAGGCATCTTCAACTTGCCTTGCTGTCATTTAATCAAAGCCATCGATAGAAGCAGAGCCGCCGTATCCACAATCTCGCCCACGCTGGCCCCGCGCGAAAGGTCGGAAACCGGCTTGGCAAACCCCTGCAACACTGGCCCAATGGCCTTGGCCCCGCCCAGATATTGCGTGAGTTTATAGGCAATATTGCCGGCATCAAGATCAGGAAACACCAGCACGTTGGCTCGCCCTGCAACAGCACTTTCGCCCAGCACCTTGCGCGCCGCCACACTGGCCGAAAGCGCGGCATCGCCCTGCAATTCGCCGTCAATGGCCATATGTGGTGCCGCCGCCCGCGCCAAAGCCAGCGCCCTTACAACCTTTTCGGCATCGGCATGCTTGCCACTGCCTTTGGTGGAGAATGAAAGCAGCGCCACGCGCGGCACCTCCGGCAATAACTTTGCCGCACTGGCCGCCGAGGCAAGGGCAATGCTGGCCAACTCTTCCGCCGTTGGCTGAATATTGACGGCGCAATCAGCAAAAACGAGTTGTTTGTCCGGCCATTCCATCAGAAAAAAACTGGAGGGCGTGGCGATGCCTTCCGCCAACCCAATGGTCATCAGGGCCGCTTCAATGACACGCGCCGTGGGGCTTGCGGCTCCTGCGAGCATGGCATGGGCGCTCCCCTCCGCCACTAGTGCGCCCGCCGCATAAAGTGGCTTGGAAAGCAGCCGCGTCGCTATTGGGGCATTGAGTTTTTCACGCCTGGCCATCAAGGATGCAATGGCCCTTTCCGATGGTGCAGGCACAGCTGGCCCGAAGATCACCACTTCAGCCAATCCCTCACTTTGCAAAATGCTGGCCGCTTCGCGCACCCGCGCATCTTCGCCTTCTGGCATGACGAGCTTTAGTTTCTGGCCCTTGATCCGGGCTTTGGCTTGT
>JAYTIG010000395.1:0-4055 GCA_043731995.1 Hyphomicrobiales bacterium | reverse complement strand
AAAAGGTCAGCACGCCGCAGATGATTTGATCCATATGGATATGCTCGCCCGCTTTGACGGCACTGCCCACAACCAAAACCGATGAAGCGAGATTGGCCGGAATGGCCAGCAGGAAAGAAAAGCGCGCAGCTTCTGGCCGGATGAATCCAAGGAAGCGCCCTCCCGTCATGGTGATGCCGGAGCGGCTGGTGCCGGGGTTCAAGGCCAGACACTGGAACAAGCCGATGATCAGGGAATTTTTCCAGTTCAATTCACGCACGGTATTCTGCAGCTTGCCGTGTGTGTCGGCGACATAGAGCAACAGGCCGAAGATGATGGAATTGATCGCAATGATGAAGGGGCTGCGCAAATGTTCGACGATGCCCAGCTTCTTGATCACAACCCCAACAATAATGATAGGAATGGTGCCAACCAGAACATTCAGCATCAGCTGCGCCGCCGCCGTTTGCTTGCGTTGGGCCACATCAATCACGCCGCGCAAAATTTGCACCACATCGCGCCAGAAATAGATTGTGGTGGCGGCCAATGTGCCCAGGTTGGTGATCATGTCGGTCACAAAGCCCTGGTCGGGCCAGCCGGTGAAGGCCGGAACCAGGATCAAATGGCCAGTGGAGGAAACCGGCAGGTATTCGGTAATGCCTTGGATCAGCGCCAGCACAATGATTTGCAAGGTCGACATGCGAAAAAGCCCTATATTCCGGCTCGCCAGAATCGCTTGCCGCACTGAATCCAAGGCTTTATAGGGCCAGAACATGCTGTGCAATGGCGGCCCGGCTTAAACCTTTGTGAGACAAATAAGCTTCGCCACATGTCCAAACTGTACCATTTCACGCTTGATCCCTATTGCCGCCGCATCCGCTTGGCTTTGGCCGAAAAGGGCGAGGTTGTGCAACTTGTGGATGAAAGGCCTTGGGCCCCAAGCCAGCAGCTTGTGGATCTCAATCCATCCTGCCTGCTGCCGGTTTTGGTGGAAGATTCGGGCCAAGCTCTCTGTGGCGCGGAAGCCTTGGGCGAATATCTCGAAGAACAATATCCCAAGGTAAATCTGTTGCCCGGCAATGCCTTCGCGCGGGCTGAAATACGCCGGCTTGTGGCCTGGTTTGACGTCAAGTTTTACACCGAGGTGTCAGAGCCGCTGCTCACCGAGAAAGTGGTGAAGCGCTTCATGTCGGGCCCCGCAGCGCCCGACATGTCACGCGTGCGGGCCGCATCGCAGCGCCTGAAGGCGCATTTGGATTATGTGGCCTGGCTGGCCGAGCAGCGCTCCTGGTTGGCAGGCGATGAACTGTCGCTGGCCGATCTCGCCGCAGCTTCGCATCTCTCGGCCATTGATTATCTCGGCGCCATTGATTGGGCTGAAAATCCGGTGGCCAAAAGCTGGTATCAGCGTATCAAGTCCAGGCCTTCATTCCGCGTGTTGCTGAACGACACAGTGGCCGCCATGCCGCCTGCGGCCAGCTATGCCGATCTCGATTTCTGAGATTGCATCCCGCGCCCGGGCTGAGGGCTTTTCCGCCATCGGCGTGGCACCAGCGAAACTGCCTTCCGAAATTGCAATCAATCTCGAAGCGTTCCTGACGCTTGGCCATCACGGCACAATGGCGTGGATGGAAGAAACCAAATCCCGCCGTGCAGCACCTGATGCAATGTGGCCGCAAGCCAAATCCGCCATCATGCTGGCGATGAATTACGGGCAGGGGCTGGATGCCTTTGCAAGGCTCGAAGAAAAATCCGCTGCCGTGATTTCAAGCTATGCGCTGAACCGTGACTATCACGATGTGATCAAGGGCAAACTCAAGCGCCTCGCCACGTGGTTTGCCCATGAAGCCAAGGCCGATGTGAAAGTGTTTGTGGATACAGCGCCATTGATGGAAAAGCCGCTGGCCGCACTGGCAGGCCTCGGCTGGCAAGGCAAGCACACCAATCTTGTCTCGCGCGAGCTGGGAAGTTGGTTCTTCCTCGCCGCCATTCTCACCGATGTAGAATTGCCTTTCAGTGCGCCAGAGCAAGATCATTGCGGCTCCTGCCGTGCCTGCCTTGATATCTGCCCCACCAATGCTTTCACTGGCCCGCACCAGATCGATGCGCGCCGCTGCATTTCCTATCTCACCATTGAACATAAAGGTGAAATCCCGCAAGAATTTCGCAAGGCGATCGGCAATCGTATCTATGGTTGCGATGATTGCCTGGCCATCTGTCCGTGGAACAAATTCGCAGCACAATCTCGAGAGGCCAAATTCGCCGCCCGCACCGATCTCATGGCGCCGCCTCTGGTCGAATTGCTGCAACTCGATGATGCCGCCTTCCGCGTCAAATTCTCAGGCTCCCCCATCAAACGCATCGGCCACGAGCGCTTCATCCGCAACTGCCTGATCGCGGCGGGCAACAGTGGGGATGTCGCGCTCAAGCCCATTGCAGCACGTCTTGAAAAAAGCCCGTCACCTGTCATCGCTGAAGCTGCCCATTGGGCGCTGAAGGAACTGGCATGAACCATCTCCTCTGTTTCGGCTTCGGCTTTACAGCCCGGCATCTCGCCAAACTGCTGCCCCGCGATCAATGGCGCATCAGCGGCACCACGCGAAGCCGCGAAGGCCTCGCCGACATGGCCGTGCAAAATGTTGAAGGTTTCATCTTCGAAGAGATGCAAACCATTCCAGCAAGCGTAACCCACATCCTCGCCTCCATTCCGCCGGCTGAAAAAGGCGATCCCGTGGTGCTGAAATTCGCGGGCCAACTCACGCGCCCATTTCCATGGCTCGCCTATCTCTCCACCACCGGTGTCTATGGTGACAGGCAAGGCGGCTGGGTGGATGAAGACAGTGAACTCAATCCCACGTCAGACCGTGCCCGCCGCCGCATATTGGCAGAACAGCAGTGGCAGCCTTTCAAAGCCCATGTCTTCCGCCTCCCCGGCATCTATGGCCCCGCCCGCAGCCAGCTCGATGCTGTGCGAGATGGCACGGCACGGCGCATCGTGAAGCCAGGCCAGATTTTCAGCCGCATTCATGTGGAAGACATCGCGGGCATTCTCGCGGCCTCCATCGCCAGGCCCAATCCGGGCCGTATCTACAATGTGGCTGATGATGAAGCCTGCCCTCCGCAGGACGTGGTGGCCTATGCCGCACACCTTCTGGGCCTCCCGCCGCCGCCCGAAATGCCTTTCGATAAAGCCAATCTCTCGACCATGGCGCGCAGCTTTTATGATGATTCAAAACGCGTCTCCAACACGCGCATCAAGCAGGAGTTGGGATATGCATTGAAATACCCCAATTACAGGGTTGGCCTTAGGGCACTGCTCCCCTCAACCCGTCATCCCCGCGAAGGCGGGGACCCAGCTTGATTCACAAATTCCGAACCCAGTCAAAGCTGGGCCCCTGCCTCCGCAGGGGTGACGGCGTCTAAAATTTGAGTTCAGTCACGCTCAAGCCCCATCCGCCCGCTCGGCCAAATTGAGCGCCGTGTCGCAGATCAACCGCAGCTGAGTGGGGCTTGATAGCCGGTGGTCACCGCCCTTGATCATGGTGAGCGTGACATCGGGCCCCGAAAGCGCATCAAAGGTTTTGATCGCATGGGCAGGCGGCACATCAGGGTCTTTATCGCCCTGCAAGATGCGGATAGGGCAAGGCAGCGTGAGCCCTGTGGGCAAAATGCAATGCTGCAATCCATCGGCCAGCAGGCGCGACGTGATCTCGTAAGGCGCACCATAAAGCGAAGGTTCGAGATAAACACCGTTGATGCGCAGCATGTCCTTGGCGCGGTCATCAAACTTGTTCCACATCAATTCCTGCGTCATGTCTGCGGCAGGCGCCAGCAACACCAGCCCGCCCAACCTGCGAAAGGCAAAGCTGTCTTCCTCGCGCAGCTTCCGCGCCAGCAACAGGGCCAGCCAGCCTCCCATGGAAGAGCCCACCACAATCACCTTGGACTTGGTGTGGGTGAGGTACATATGCACGCATTGCTCCAGCCAATCGCTGATGGTGCCTTCGGTAAAAGCGCCGGAAGATTGGCCATGGCCGGAATAGTCAAAGCGAAGGCTGCGCCGCCGCGTGGCCCGC
>JAYTIG010000394.1:0-1447 GCA_043731995.1 Hyphomicrobiales bacterium | reverse complement strand
AGATCAAAGTGGCGCGCCAGTTGCGCAGGAACAGGAACACCACCAAAACGGCGAGAATTGCGCCATCAATCAAGCCTTCCATCGCGGCCTGATAGTTGCCGTAAATGAAATAGACCGTGTCATCCACAAGCGAGAATGAAACCGCACCGTTTGAGGCTGAGGTCATGTCGGCAATTTTGGTGGCCACACGGTTGGCTGTGTCTGTCGAGCTTGCACCCTTGGCGCGGAAAATGGCAAAGGACACAACGCTCTCGCCATTATAGCGCGCGAAGGTGCGCTGTTCTGCGGAGGAGTCGATCACATCGCCAAGATCGCCCAGCCGAGCAGAAGAACCATTGGCCAGCATGACCTTGGTGTCTTTCAAGTCATCCAGCGACTTGGCGCCGCCCAAGGTGCGGATGGCTTGTTCCATGCCGCCGACATTGCCGCGGCCAGCGCCAGTGTCAGCATTGGTGGCAGCAATCTGCTGGTTTACCTGTGCAGCGGTGATGCCGAAGGATTGCAGCCTTGCCGGATCGAGATTGATGCGGATTTCGCGGTCAACCCCGCCATAACGCTCCACCCGGCCCACACCGGACAGACCCTGGATCTGGCGTTTGACAACATCATCCACATACCACGAAAGTTGTTCCAGCGTCATGCCGGGGGCTTTCACTGCGAAGGTTTGGATGGCCTGGCCTTCAACATCGATGCTTTGGATGATGGGTTCATCAACACCGGCGGGAAGCTGGCCGCGAATTTTGGCAACAGCGTCTTTGGTGTCTTGCAAGGCCTTGGTGGTCGGAACTTCCAGGCGGTATTCAATCGCCGTGGTGGATTGCCCATCCGACATGGTGGAGGTGATGTGCTTGACGCCTGAAACGCCAGCCACGGAATCTTCCACCAGTTTGGTGACTTGAGCTTCAAGTTCGGATGGGGTGGCGCCTCCCTCTGTTATCGTTACGGCAATCACCGGCACGTCAATGTTGGGGAACTGCTCGATGGCCATGGAGCGAAAGCTCACCAAGCCGACCAGGAACAACACAATGAACAACAGGATGGCCGGAACAGGGGTGCGAATCGACCAGGCCGAAAAATTGAACATGTCAGTGCCTCACTGCGCCACGAGAACGGGGGTGACGGCGTCGCCGTCACGAACGAATGATCCAGCGCGCGCAACATAAGTTTCGCCCGGCGCCACGCCATCGGTGATTTCAATATCATCGGTGCCCACTAGGCCAGTGATCACCTTGCGCACCATCACCTTGCCATCCTTGACGATCTGCACCGTGGGGCCGTTATCTCCGAAGGTGACAGCCGTCAGCGGCAGCGCCACACCATCTGCCGCAGCAAGCGCAATGCGGGCGCGGCCAAAGGCGCCCAAAGGAATTCGCTTGTCACTGGTGACGGCAATATGGGCAATGCCGATGCGGGTTTGCTGGTTTACCACAGGTGAGATCAACTTCAC
>JAYTIG010000393.1:0-10457 GCA_043731995.1 Hyphomicrobiales bacterium | reverse complement strand
CGAAGTCATCCTCTGCAATCTTGCGCAGGATGCGGCGCATGATTTTGCCAGAGCGCGTTTTGGGCAGGCCGGGGGCAAACTGGATCTTGTCTGGCGTGGCCAGGGGGCCGATTTCCTTGCGCACATGATCCACCAGCACCTTGCGAAGCGCATCATCGCCCTGCTCCCCACTCATCAAGGTGACATAGCAATAGATGCCCTGTCCCTTGATGTCATGCGGATAACCGACAACGGCGGCTTCGGACACCTTGGGATGCGAAACAAGCGCAGACTCAACTTCCGCCGTACCCAGTCTGTGACCAGATACGTTGAGCACGTCATCCACGCGCCCGGTGATCCAGTAATAGCCATCGGCATCGCGCTTGCAGCCATCGCCGGTGAAATACATGCCCTTGTAGGTGGAGAAATAAGTTTCAACGAAGCGCGGGTGATCGCCATAGACCGTGCGGGCCTGACCCGGCCAAGAGTCTAGCAACACAAGATTGCCGGAAGTTTCGCCTTCGAGGAATTCGCCTTTCTCATCCACCAGCGCAGGGCGCACGCCGAAGAGTGGCATGGTGGCGGAACCTGGCTTCAGCTTATGGGCACCTGGCAAGGGCGTCATCATTGCCCCACCTGTTTCGGTTTGCCACCAGGTATCGACAATCGGGCAGCGGCCTTCGCCCACGACACGGTGATACCATTCCCAGGCCTCGGGATTGATGGGCTCACCCACCGAGCCCAGAAGCCGCAGTGATTTGCGCGAGGTGCGTTGAACCGGAGCATCGCCCTGCTGCATTAGCGCGCGCAGTGCGGTTGGGGCGGTATAGAAAGTGTTGACCAGGTGCTTGTCCACCACTTCCCAGAAGCGCGAGACATTTGGATAGTTCGGCACGCCTTCAAACATGAGCGACGTGGCACCCGCTGCCAAGGGGCCATAGACGATGTAGCTGTGGCCCGTTACCCAGCCCACATCTGCCGTGCACCAGAAGATATCGCCATCATGATAGTCAAACACATAGTGGAAGGTGGAGACGGCATAGGTGATATAGCCACCTGTGGTGTGCAGCACGCCCTTGGGCTTGCCGGTGGAGCCTGAGGTGTAAAGAATGAAGAGCGGGTCTTCCGCCTTCATTTTCTCGGGTTTGCAGTCGGCGGAAACCTTGGCCGCCTCTTCGTGATACCAGAGGTCGCGCGCGGGATCGAAGTTCACAGGCGCACCCGTGCGGCGGACCACGAGAACCTTGGCCGGATTTTTGGTTTTGGCCAGAGCGGCGTCTGTATTGGCCTTCAATGGAATTTTACGGCCACCGCGAACGCCTTCGTCAGACGTGATGACAAAACGGGAATCGGCGTCATCCATACGGCCTGCAAGACTTTCGGGAGAGAAGCCGCCGAAGACGATGGAATGAACCGCACCAATGCGCGCGCAAGCCAGCATGGCATAAGCGGCTTCCGGAATCATCGGCATATAGATGCTGACGCGGTCACCCTTCTTCACACCATGCTTCTTCATCACATTGGCGAAGCGGCAGACGTGTTCGTGCAACTCTCTATAGGTGATCTTTTTATCATCGTAGGGGTTGTCGCCCTCCCAGATCAGGGCCACCTGATTGGCGCGCTTCTTCAGGTGACGGTCAATGCAGTTGTAAGAAACATTGAGAATGCCATCCTCATACCATTGGATCGAGACATTGGGATAAGCGAAGGAAACGTTCTTGATCTTCGTGGGAAACTTGAACCAATCAATGCGCTTGGCTTCCTTGGCCCAGAACTTGGCCGGGTCTTTCACCGATTCCGCATAGGTCTTCTTGTAGGAACTTTCGGTGACATAGGCGCGCTTCTTCCAAGCGGCGGGCACGGCATAAACTTTTTCAGACACGGCGTTCTCCCTGGCATTCTTGTAGTTCCTGCCTTTGTGGCAGCTGTTGGATAAATTTCTTAAGCAGAGATTGCCATTATGAAAAGGGCTACTTTCGCCGCAGGGCTGGCACCTATCGCCGCAGCCTGCCTTTGGGCGAGCGGGCCGCAATCAAGAGGCAAAACGCCTTTTCGGGGCCAACACAGGGGCTGAAGGCTGTTAACTTGCACCCAGATTCGTGAAAGTACCTCTGCCTTTGAAAGCTTCCAGCCATTTCCCACATTTCATGTTGCTCGGCCTGTTCTGGGGCTTGT
This sequence comes from Hyphomicrobiales bacterium, assembly GCA_043731995.1. Taxonomy (GTDB): domain Bacteria; phylum Pseudomonadota; class Alphaproteobacteria; order Rhizobiales; family Aestuariivirgaceae; genus Aestuariivirga. The sequence continues at coordinate 8,303 of JAYTIG010000393.1, read as the reverse complement.
CACCCAGTCTTTACAGGCATTTGAGCGACATTCACTTGCCGCCCATTCACACCATATTTTTCACCGGCCTTGGCGTTGGCGTCATCATGCTGGTGATGGCCGTTGCCCGCAGCGGATGGCGTGGGCTGGACAAGCGGCTGGCGCTTTATGGCCTGGCTTGCGCCTGCCTGATGAACATTCCCTTTGGCTTGAACCTGTTTTTGGCCGCTTATGTTCCACCGACTGAGCTTGCAATCATCATCACCATGTCGCCCTTCTTTGCTTATCTGGTGGCGCTGGCCCTGGGGCAGGATCAGGCGACGCCACGCAAACTTGCGGCGATTGTTCTGGGCTTCACATCCACAGTGGTTTTGATCTTGTCACGACGGGGCAATCTTTCGGGCCATTTCTCCTGGCCCCTGCTGGCTGCCTTGTTCATTCCCCTGCTCTATGCATTCTATAACACCTTCTCGGCCCGCGCCTGGCCAAAGGGGGCCGACACGGTTCAAGCCGGTGCATTTGAAAGCCTTTGGTCCGGCCTCATCATGCTGCCGCTCATCCCCTTGCTTGCGCCTTTTGGCGCAGACAGTGGGCCAAGCCTCGCGCAACACTGGATTTTGGCCGTTGTGTGCCTGATGTGGGTGATGGAACGGCTGGTTTATTTCACGCTCATCACCAACAAAGGCGCGGTGTACACCGTGCAAGCCACTTATGTCTCAACACCAGCAGCCGTGATCATCGGCGCGCTGTTCTTTGGTGGTGGCACGGATGGCTGGCTTTGGCTCTCACTCGCCATTCTGATGCTGGCACTCTATTTGAACAATACTGGCGGCAAGACAGAAGCTTCGCCTGCCGCAAACCCTGAATCACATCCGGTCTAGGCCAGGGCCCAAACTGAAGTTTGCTTGATCTCCGAGTCCTCAAGCTCACGGCTGACGGGAACGGAATAGCTGGCCCGCTTCACCAACTTGTCTTTTGGCAGATAGCTGCGGCCGGGATCACCAATCAGGATTTCAGCTTTTGACTTTTGCAGGAAGGCAAAGCAATTCGCAGCAAGGCCTCTTTCATAAAAGAGATCACCGACCAGAATTACCTCACATGGCGGCGGCTCGCGTGCCAGCAAGTTTTCACTCGTAACCTGCATCACAACGCCATTTGCACGGGCATTCATTGCGATGGCGGCCATGGCGAAGTCATCAATATCCGCGGCGAGCACAGATGTCGCCCCGGCCTTCATGGCTGCAATGCCAACGAGGCCAGATCCTGAGGCCAAATCGAGAACACTTTTCCCACGCACAATTTCTGCATGATCAAGAATATGCCTTGCCAATGCCTGCCCGCCCGCCCAGGCAAAGGCCCAGAAAGGTGGCGGCAGGCCCATTTCGCCCAATTGTTCTTCAGTTTTCTGCCAAATGGGGATCGCTTCGTGGGCAAGATGGAGCTTCACTTCCGGCACCAGTGGTGGAGCAAGCAACTCAGTGTTGGCCAGAATGAAGGCCTTGCGATCCATCAAGCCTTATAGCCTGCGAGCTTGCAGATGTGGTTCCACTGCGCATCGCTGACGGGCTGCACTGATAGGCGCGAGTTGTTAACGAGAACCATGTCTTTCAACTTCGCGTCCTTCTTGATTTCATCCAAGGTGACAGTGCGCGGCAAGGCAGCCACGGCGCGGATGTCCACACATTCCCAAGTGGGATTGTCTGCAGTTGAATCGACATGGACCAACTTGCACACTTCAACAATGGCCACCACGGCCTTGCCTTCATTCGAGTAATAAAAGAAGCCCTGATCACCCAGCTTCATCAACCGCATGTTGTTGCGGGCCTGATAGTTGCGAATGCCTGTCCATTCTTCGCCAGCCTTGCCCTTGGCCTGCAACTGCTCAAATGAGTAAACCTCAGGCTCCGACTTGAACAACCATTTTGCCATCACTTGGCCTCCGGGTTTTTCAGTGCCCAGCGCCAAGCCTTGATTTCGACCGAAGCGAACAGACCAGCCAACTTGTATGGATCGTTTGCGGCAATTGCCTCTGCGGCAGCACGATCTGCGGTTTCAATCATTACAAGGCTGCCAATGGCCGCGCCGGCATCATCAAGAAATGGGCCTGCGAATTTCATACCATCGCCGAGTCCACCCAAATAGGCCAGATGATCGGGCCGCACCGTGGCGCGCAAGTCAGCGCTATTAGGCTTGTCGGTGCAAAGCAAAGCGTAAAGCATTTTTTCCTCACATACGTTCGGCGCGCACGGGGCGGGCGAGAAGTTTGGCAATTTCATCACGTGGATTCGAGCGCCCGTCAACAATTGCGGCCACGGCAGCAACAATGGGCATATCTATGCTTTTGGCCTGGGCCAGTTTGGCGGCGACGCCGGCGGTATAGGCGCCTTCAACAACGCCGCGAGACCCAGCCATCGCTTCGGCCAGAGATACCCCCCGGCCAATCGCCAGACCATAGGCAAAGTTGCGGGATTTGGTGCTGGAACAGGTGAGCATCAAGTCACCAAAACCGGAGAGCCCCATCAAGGTTTCTGTCTTGGCACCTTGGGCGCGGGCATAACGCGACAATTCAGCAAAGCCGCGCGTGACAAGGCTGGCCCGTGCGCTTTCTCCCAGACCCTGCCCTTCACAAATGCCGCAGGCAATGGCGAGGACGTTTTTCATCGCACCGCCGATTTCAACGCCCTTCACATCATCGCTTGGGTAAATGCGAAAATGCGATGTGCTGAGTTGTTCAGCCCAGTTCATGGCTAGTTCGAAATTTGGCCCGGCCAATGTTACGGCAGTGGGAAGGCCTGCGATAACATCGGCCGCGAAGCTGGGGCCGGAGATGGCATAAAATTGCGCTTGTGGTGCCACTTCTTGTGCAACTTCTGCCATCAGCTTGCCAGTTGAACGCTCGATCCCCTTGGCGGCGGAGATGAGCGGGGTTTTGCCAATGCTGAGCTTAGACAGCACTTCATGCATGTATTGGGCAGGAACCGCAGCCACAAAGGCATCAGTGATTTTGGGCAGCGTTGGAGACTTGCGCGACCAGATCGAAATCTCGTGCCCGGCCTTGGCGAAAACAAAGCCCAGCGCCTTGCCCCAGGCGCCATCACCAATGATGGTGAGCTTGCTCATGCCTTGGCCCCCAACCGGCCTGAGCCATAGACCGGTGCCGACACCGCATCCAGCGGCCAACGCGGCCTTGCGGCAAAATCCAATCCATCCGTGAAGCCCAGGGCCAGACGCTCAGCCCCGGCCCAGGCAATCATCGCGGCATTATCCGTACACAAATGAAATGGCGGTATGTTCAGTGCAAAACCGGCTTTCTCACACTCAACTTCAAGCATGGTGCGAAGCTTGGCATTGGCTGCCACGCCACCCGCCACCACCAGCATGGGGCTCACTCCATGATGGCGCCTTTTGAACTGGGCAAAGGCACGTACCAGACGATCGGCCAGCGTTTCAGCGATGGCGGCCTGAAATGAGGCACTCACATCGGCCACATCTTGCGCCGATAGAAGGCCCAGCTTGCGTACCGTTTCGCGCACCGCCGTCTTCAGCCCGCTGAAAGAGAAGTTGCAGTCATCACGGCCTTTGAGCGGGCGCGGAAAATCAAAGCGTGTTGGGTTGCCATTGCGCGCGGCTTCTTCCAGGCGCGGGCCGCCGGGATAGCCCAGGCCCAGAAGCTTTGCCACTTTGTCAAAGGCCTCACCCAACGCATCATCAATGGTTGTGCCAAGCCTTGTATATAGGCCAACGCCTTCAACCAATTGGAACTGGGTGTGGCCGCCGGAGATCAGCAACAGCAAATAAGGAAAGGCACAAGGCGCCAACAGGCGTGGCGTGAGCGCGTGCCCCTCGAGATGATTGATAGCCAGAAATGGAATGCCCCGCGCCAGTGCGATGGCCTTGCCCTCCATCATGGCCACCAAAAGGCCCCCCAGCAGACCGGGCCCGGCCGTGGCGGCTACGGCATTCAGTTCGTCGAAACTGACATTGGCATCAGCCATGGCCTTGCCAATCAAGCCATCCAACCTTTGCACATGGGCGCGGGCAGCAATTTCCGGCACCACGCCACCGAAAGGCGCGTGATCAGAAAGCTGCGAATGCACGACATTGGCCAGCAATTCGCCATGCCCGTCACTACTGCGGCGCACGATGGCGGCAGCTGTTTCATCGCACGAGGTTTCAAGCCCCAATATCAGCGTTGTGGATTTCATGTCGCAATGCGCTTTGTCAGCTTGTCGCTCTAGCAGGCAGCATATAGATTGGCAAACATGAGTGAAAAAATCAAAATTGGCACGCGCGGTTCTCCCCTGGCCCTCGTGCAAGCGCGGGAAACACGGGCAAGGTTAATGGGTGCATTGCGCCTTGAAGAATCGAGTTTCGAGCTGGTCATCATCAAAACCACGGGCGACATGGTGCGCGACAGGCCGCTTTCTGAAATTGGCGGCAAAGGCCTGTTCACCAAGGAACTGGAAGAGGCGCTGCTTGATGGGCGCATTGACGTGGCCGTGCACTCGATGAAGGACATGCCGGCGCAAATGCCGCATGGCTTGTCGTTGGCATCGGTACTGCCACGCGAAGATGTGCGTGATGCCTTCATCAGCTTTGCGGCCAAGGATTTGCGCAGCCTGCCACAAGGTGCGCGATTGGGCTCATCTTCCGTGCGGCGCACGGCGCAAGCCCTGCGCATCAGGCCTGACCTTGTGTCTATACCCTTTCGTGGCAATGTTGAAACACGTTTGCAGAAGTTGAGAGACGGCGTGGCTGACGCGACATTCCTTGCTGCTGCGGGCTTGAAGCGACTGGGGCTCGCGGCCCATATTACGGCATTGATCGATATCAATGCCATGCTGCCTGCTATCGCGCAGGGCGCCATTGGACTTCAAATCAAGCAGGGAAATGCGGCCATCGCAAAAGTGGTTTCACTTATTGACCATGCGGAAAGCCATGTGGCAGTTTCTTGTGAGCGTGCCTTCATGGCTGCACTGGATGGTTCCTGCCGCACGCCGATTGCCGGCTACGCAACACTTGCCGGCGGTGAAATTTCGTTCCGTGGTGAGGCTCTCACATTGGATGGCAAGCAGGTGTTTACGGCTTCGCGGCGTGGTGCCATTGCTGATGCCGCAAAGCTGGGACGCGACGCGGGTGAAGAAGTGAAGGCCAAGGGTGGATCAGCCATTGCCTATTGAGCGGGCCAGATGAGGCTGTTCATCACGCGACCAAAGGAGGATGCTCTGCCGCTGGCAGACAAGCTTCGCAAGGCTGGCCATGACGCCATCATTGCACCCCTTCTCGCTATTGTACCTCGAGTTGGCGTTGCCATTCCGCCAGACCGATTTCAAGCCATTTGCGTGACCAGCGCCAATAGTGTCCGATGTTTGCAGGGCCAGGTTGATCTGCAAGTGCCCGTGTTGGCAGTCGGTGCACAATCAGCTACTGCAGCCAAGTTGCGGGGATTTGAGCAGGTCACAGCACGGGGCGGCGATGTGCATGGGCTGGTTGACCATATTCGATCAAATTTGAACCCGCAGGACGGGCCCTTCCTTTACCTCTCAGGTGCCGAAACATCTAGTGATCTTGAAGGGCAACTCAAGGCCGCGGGCTTTTCTGTTACGCGGCTGATTACATATGATGCTGTGGCACAAAAGATCGATGGTTTGCGGCAGCAACTGCAACCCGGAAATGGCGTGCTGCTCTATTCGCCGCGCAGTGCAAAGCTCTGGCGCGCAGAAATGGCCCGCATGCGGCTTGAGCCTATTGCAGCCCAAGTTAAACATTTTTGTCTCTCGCCCCAGGTTGTTGCCGCTTTGCCGCCAGAATTTCCAGCCATTGCAGCGGTTTCGCCGGATGAACCTGCGATGATTGCACTGCTTGATCTTACGGGCAAAGCAGAATAGGTGAATTTGCATGAGTGAGAACAGGCCACAAGACGACGTCATAGATATTGAGCCGCAGGTTGTTTCTGAGGACAATCCAGTTTCGGTGAAGCGGAATATCACACGCAATGCCGGGCTCCTTGCTGGCATCGCCTTGCTTGCGGCGCTGGGCGGCGGATGGTTTTACCGCGATGTACTCGCGAGCTATCTGCCCAACGACGAGATTCATGCGCTTTCCATCCGCGTTGATGCATTGGAGGCGGGCAACAAGGAAGCTACAAATCGCGTTGATGCTGTGATTGCGCTCACTGATGAGTTGAAGGCGCAACTCGGTGCGGCGCGTGCCGCTGCCGACAAAGCGACAAAGGACAGTGTTGATCTTCTGGCGCAAAGCCAAAGCAATGGTGCTGCCGTCGCCGAAATGAAGCAGGCGCTGGATCAGGCCAAGGCCGATCTTGAAAATGTGAAATCCAATCTGGCGGCCGGAGCTGGTGTAGCCGCTCCGGGAAATGATCCTGCGCTGGCCCGGCGCTTGGACGCCCTGGAAAAGAATCTTGCAGCACTGAGTGGCGCGGCACCGGTGAAGGTTGATCTTGCTGCGCTGAAGCAATCACTCTCTGCGTTGAGCAGCAAGATCGCTGATGGGTTAACCTTTGCGGGTGAACTGGCAGTGATTGCGCGCGCTGTGCCAACAGCTGATGGGCTGGATGTTTTGAAGGCAGAGGCCGATAAAGGCTTGCCCAATGCCAAACAGTTGGCATCAGCACTTGATCCCGTGATTGCACAATTGCCGAAGCGCGATGCCCCTCCCACAAGCGATGGCTGGATGGACAAAGTGGGCAATTTCTTTGCCGGACTTATTACAATCAAGTCTATCGGCAGTGATGATTGGCCCACGGTTGCTGCCAAAGCCTCGGCTTTGGTCGTGGCGGGAGACTTACAGCAGGCTGATGCGCTTTTTGCGGGCGTGGAAGGCCAACCCCCCGCAGCTTTGGCCGCGTGGCATGACCTGTTGCAACGCCGCATCAAGCTGGAGGATGCCCTGGCCAAGGCAGGTGCCGCCGTATCGCGCGAAATCGCGGCGAAAGGCTGAGGATGGTCAAACTTCTTTGGCGTTTCGTGCTTCTGGTTCTTGTGGCCTTGGCTGTGGCCTGGCTGGCAGACCGGCCGGGCAGCGTCACCATCCAATGGATGGGACGCGAGATCCATCTCACTGTGTTTGTGGGCCTGATGTTCCTGCTCGGCCTGTTTGTTGCCGCGATGGTGATTTACGGGCTGCTGCGCCGCATTTGGCGCGCGCCTGCGAGCTATCGCGGGCGGCGGCGAGAAAAGAAGACGCGCAGGGCTTACGAGTCACTTTCACGCGGCATCATTGCTGCCGGCGCTGGTGATGCACATGGGGCCGCGCGCCACGCGGCACTTGCTGGTGAAACCCTGACATCTGAACCACTGGTCAAACTACTGAGTGCACAGGCGGCGCAATTGCGCGGTGACCGTGATGAAGTGAAGCGTGTCTTTGAAACCATGGCCGATGCGCCAGAAACCGAATTGCTCGGTTTGCGCGGGTTGTTTGCGGATGCGCGTTCGGCGGGTGATTGGCAGGCCGCAAGGCGGCATGCCGAGGCAGCGCATGGCAAGAATTCCCGCCTTCCCTGGGCTGCTGCTGCCGTGTTGCAAGCGCTTGTCGCTCACAAGGATTGGCTGGGTGCTGCCCGCAACATCGCAGCGCAAGGCAAAGCCGGATTGATGCCACGCGATGAAGCCAACCGCAAACAGGCGGCGATGCTCACTGCGCAAGCCCTTGTGCTGGAAGAGAACAACAGCACCGAATCTCTGCGGTTGGCCAATGAGGCGCACGGCCTGGACATTGCTCTGGTTCCCGCTGCTGCCGTTTTGGCACGGCAACTTGCGGCCACGGGCAACAAACGCAAGGCCAACAAAGTTCTGCGCGAAACGTGGTTGATAAATCCGCATCGTGATCTTGCCGCGCTCGGAGGACAGATCGACGGTGGCAGCGCTGAAAATGCTTTTGAACGGGTGCGCGATCTGGTTGGCGCGACGCCGGGTTCAGACGAAGGACGCATAGCGTTGGCTCGTGCCGCCATTTCCGCCCAACGACATGACGCTGCACGCGAGATATTGGTGCCCATGCTGGCCGGCCAACCGCAGGCCAGTGTGTGCGGGCTAATGGCGCAAATTGAAGATGCCGCAGGCAATGCTGGCAAGAGCCGTGAATGGCTTGCGCGTGCACTTCATTCCCCACGTGATCCCATTTGGGTTTCAGATGGTGTCGCCTCTCCGCGCTGGGTGGCGGTTTCACCAGTGACTGGCGAAATTGTGCCGTGTGAATGGAAACCGCCTTTTGAACAGCCCGAAGGAGGCCAGTTGCAATTCCAACCCGAGGCCGGGAATGGCTCGCAACCGGCTTTACCACTGGCCGCGCTTACAGGTGCCACC